>NZ_JBRRBO010000042.1:0-39260 GCF_056756175.1 Stenotrophomonas sp. STEN240
TTGTTGGGCCGTGGTTGGCGCGGCCGCGGCTTTCCGGTTATTGCCACCCCCGAGATGGGCTCGCCACTACAAACAGCAAGGGCGCCCTTACGGGCGCCCTTGCTACACAACCTGCAGCAACCGCCTCAGTTACGCGACTGCAGCTTCGACAGCAGGCGCAGGAACTCCAGGTACAGCCACACCAGGGTGACCATCAGGCCGAAGGCGCCGTACCACTCCATGTACTTCGGTGCGCCGGCCTCAACGCCGCTTTCGATGAAATCGAAATCCAGCACCAGGTTCAGCGCGGCGATCACCACCACGAACAGGCTGAAGCCGATGCCGATCAGGCCTGAGCCGTGGATATACGGGATCTGGATATTGAAAAAGCCCAGCACGATCGTTGCCAGGTACACCAGCGCAATGCCGCCGGTCGCCGCAACCACGCCGAGCTTGAAGTTCTCGGTAGCCTTGATCAGGCCGCTGCGGTAGGCAAACAGCAGTGCGAACAGCGTGCCGAAGGTCAGCAGTACCGCTTGGAACACGATGCCGTTGAAGCGTGCTTCATAAATTGCCGAGATCGAGCCCAGGAACAGGCCCTCGGCCAGTGCATACAAAGGCGCGCTGACCGGTGCCCAGGTCTTCTTGAAGATGGTCACCATCGACAGGATGAAACCAACGATCAGTCCGCCCCACAGGTAGATCTTGCCCGCCGGCAACATCTCGCCGCTGTCGCTGAGCGTGCCATTCCACGCAAATGCCGCGGTCAATACCGCCAGCAGCAACAGGAAGCCTGTCTTGTTGACAGTGCCGTTGATGGTCATTGCATCGGCGCTGCGTGAGACCACGCCGCCAGTGCCAAGGTCGAGGAAGGTTGATTCGGAAAGGGCAGGGTTGCCGCTGCGCATGCAAAGCTCCGTTGCTGTGAAGTGGGCCGAAAGTGCTCACAGCATACCCGTATCAAATAAAGTGAAATTTACCGTTGACAGATACCGCGTTAATTCCCACAATAGCCGACCTTTCCGGGGCATTGGAAGGATTCACCGCCGGGGTATAGCGCAGTCTGGTAGCGCGCCTGCTTTGGGAGCAGGATGTCGGGGGTTCGAATCCCTCTACCCCGACCATCCGACGCACCAAGCGCGTGTTGGAGTGCGACAATCCGGTCAGAGCGCCCGTAGCTCAACTGGATAGAGCACCGGCCTTCTAAGCCGGCGGTTACAGGTTCGATTCCTGTCGGGCGCACCATCAGGTGCAAGCGGTAGGTTAAGTAAGGTTTCAGTGGTGGCTGTAGCTCAGTCGGTTAGAGTACCGGATTGTGATTCCGGTGGTCGGGGGTTCGAATCCCCTCAGCCACCCCACTGTTTCAAAGCATCGGAGTAAAATCCGGGCTTGCAAAAAGAGTCAGGTTGCGGCAATATTCGCCTCCTGATTTTCAGGGCTGTTAGCTCAGTTGGTAGAGCAGTTGACTCTTAATCAATAGGTCCAAGGTTCGAATCCTTGACAGCCCACCAAATCAAGAAAGCCGTTGGAGCAATCCAGCGGCTTTCTCTTTTTATGTAAGCCCGGTGTTTTGGGCGGGTGCATGAAACGCTCTTGTAGTGTAAGATTCACCTCGAAGTTTCAGGGCTGTTAGCTCAGTTGGTAGAGCAGTTGACTCTTAATCAATAGGTCCAAGGTTCGAATCCTTGACAGCCCACCAAATCAAAAAGCCGCTGGAGAAATCTGGCGGCTTTTTTCTTAGCCGGGGTGGCGTGTGCGCCCGGCCATTGTCGAAGATGCGCGCAGGCGGGGCTGGCTTCCGCTTTGCTGGTGCTCCTGCAACAATGGCGCGCTGAGTCAGTATTGCGAAAGTGGCGGAATTGGTAGACGCCCTGGATTTAGGTTCCAGTGCCGCAAGGCGTGGGGGTTCGAGTCCCCCCTTTCGCACCAGTCGACGGTGTTTTTGCCCGCTTCGGCGCATTTCAAGCAACCTGTATGGGTCCGCCCGCTGGCGGCCACGGGCGATATCGGCCAAACTAAAGGGCTGCGGTGCATAACCGCGCCCTACAACCGTTTCATCCATCACATCGAACCGGGGCGTTGCCGCCGGTGGCAGGAGTCAACATGCAAGCTTCGATCGAATCCACCGGCAATCTGGAACGCCGCCTGAGCTTCTCGCTGCCGGAAGAACGCCTGCAGGGGCATATCAGCGGCCGTCTGGGCGAAATCGCGCGCACCGCGCGCATCAAGGGTTTCCGCCCGGGCAAGGTGCCTGCCAAGGTGATCGAGCAGCGTTTTGGCCCGCAGGTGCGCGCCGAGGCGCTGGACGGCCTGCTGCGTGAAACCTTCGATGCAGCCCTGCGCCAGCACGAGCTGCGCATTGCCGGCAACCCGCGCATCGACAAGGCCGGCGAAGGCGAGTTCGACTTCGTTGCCACCGTCGAGCTGATCCCGGACTTCGGCGACGTCGATGTCACCAAGCTGACCATCGTGCGTCACACCGCCGAGATCAGCGATGCCGACATCGACCAGATGATCGAGAACCTGCGCGCCCAGCGCCGCACCTGGAAGCCGGTTGCACGCGGCGCCCAGGAAGGCGACCTGGTCGGCCTGGAAACCTGGTCGCAGGCTGGCGAGGAGCGTCTGCCGGCTGAGGGCGTCGAGAAGGGCACCATCATCATCGGCCAGGGCATGATGTTCGAACAGATCGAAAAGGGTCTGGTCGGGCTGGCCAAGGGCGAAGAGAAGACCCTGGACGTCGAGTTCCCGGCTGACTGGCGCGTGCCGGCGCTGGCGGGCAAGACCGTGCAGGTCACCGTCAAGGTCACCGAAGTGTCCGAGCAGGACATGCCGGAAGTGGACACCGCATTCATCAAGAGCTTCGGCGTGAAGAACGGCGACGTGGAACAGTTCCGCGCCGACATCCGTTCCAACCTGGAGCGCGAGCTCAAGGGCGCGCTGATGAACCGCCTGCGTCGCGAAGTGGGTGAGCAGCTGATTGCCGCCTATTCCTCGGTCGAGCTGCCGCCGCGTCTGGTCGAGAACGAAGCCCGCTCGATGCTGGCCCAGCAGATCGACGCCATCCGCCGCCAGGGCGGCAACCCGGGCGATGTGCCGGCCGATGCCCACGAAGGCTTCAAGGACGCCGCTTCCAAGCGCGTGCTGGTCGGCCTGCTGGTCGGCGAAGTGGCCCGCAAGAACGAGCTGCGCCTGGACCCCAAGCGCCTGAACGAAACCATGCGCCTGATCGCTTCGACCTACGAAGAGCCGGAGCAGGTCATTGAGATGTACCGCAATGATCCCCAGCTTATGGCTGGCCTGCAGAACCGCGTGATGGAAGAGCAGGTCATCGACTGGATCGCCGAGCGTGCCCAGCACACCGAGCAGGCCTTGACGTTCCAGGAAGCCATCCGCCAGTAATCTGGTGGTGTTCCATCCCCGCGCCTGGCGCGGGGAGTTCCCTCCCAAAATAGGTGCCTCACGTAATGGACAACCGAACCAAAGCTCTGAACATGGTTCCGATGGTGGTCGAACAGACCAGCCGCGGCGAGCGCGCCTACGATATCTATTCGCGCCTGCTCAAAGAGCGCCTGATTTTCTTGGTCGGTCCGATCGACGACCATATGGCGAACGTTGTGGTCGCGCAGCTGCTGTTCCTTGAATCGGAAAACCCGGAGAAGGAAATCAGCATCTACATCAACTCGCCCGGTGGCGTGGTCACCGCCGGCATGGCGATCTACGACACCATGCAGTACATCAAGCCGGACGTGAGCACCACCTGCATCGGCCAGGCCGCCTCGATGGGCGCCCTGCTGCTGGCTGCCGGTGCCGCGGGCAAGCGTTTTGCGCTGCCCAATTCGCGCGTCATGATCCACCAGCCGCTCGGCGGCTACCAGGGTCAGGCCACGGATATCGACATCCACGCCCGTGAAATCCTCACCCTGCGTTCGCGCCTGAACGAGGTGCTGGCCAAGCACACCGGCCAGGACCTGGAGACCATCGCGCGCGACACCGAGCGTGACAACTTCAAGAGCGCGGCCGAGGCTGCGGCCTATGGTTTGGTGGATCAGGTGCTGGAGCGCCGTCCGGAAGAGAGTATTCAGGCTTCCTGAGGCGTTGAACGGCCAGTAAAAGCGGCCTATTTTGCAGGGTCGGAACCGGACTGATGTCCCTCCGGCCCTGTGCTATTCTCGAATTTGAACCCCCTGTTCAGAGGGGGACGCAACTGGGTAAGCGAAGCATGAGCGAAGACCGGCAAGGTCGTACCGGGGACAGCAGTGGCAAGATTCTGTACTGCTCGTTCTGCGGCAAGAGTCAGCACGAAGTTCGTAAGCTGATCGCGGGCCCGAGCGTGTTCATCTGTGATGAATGCGTGGAGCTGTGCAACGACATCATCCGTGAGGAACTTGAGGAAAAGGCGCAGTCGGCGCGCAGTTCGCTGCCCAAGCCGCGCGAGATCCTCGAGGTGCTCGACCAGTACGTGATTGGCCAGAACCGCGCCAAGCGCACGCTGGCGGTGGCGGTGTACAACCACTACAAGCGCATCGAGAGCCGTCAGAAGAGCGACGACGTCGAGCTGTCCAAATCCAACATCCTGCTGGTCGGCCCGACCGGTTCGGGCAAGACGCTGCTGGCTGAAACGCTGGCGCGCCTGCTCAACGTACCGTTCACCATGGCCGATGCGACCACGCTGACCGAAGCCGGTTACGTGGGCGAGGATGTGGAAAACATCATCCAGAAGCTGCTGCAGAAGTGCGACTACGACGTCGAGAAGGCACAACAGGGCATCGTCTACATCGATGAAATCGACAAGATCTCGCGCAAGAGCGAGAACCCGTCGATCACCCGTGACGTGTCCGGCGAAGGCGTGCAGCAGGCACTGTTGAAGCTGATCGAAGGCACGGTTGCCAGCGTTCCGCCGCAGGGTGGCCGCAAGCACCCGCAGCAGGAATTCCTGCAGGTCGACACCAAGAACATCCTGTTCATCTGTGGCGGCGCGTTTGCCGGCCTGGACAAGGTGATCCAGAACCGCGCCTCCGACACCAGCAGCATTGGTTTCGGGGCCAAGGTGAAGAGCGCCGAGCGCAAGCAGGAAATCGGCAAGGTACTGGCTGAAGTCGAGCCGGAAGACCTGATCAAGTTCGGCCTGATTCCGGAATTCGTTGGCCGCCTGCCGGTGGTCGCGACGCTGGAAGAACTGGACGAGCCGGCCCTGATCCAGATCCTGACCGAGCCCAAGAACGCCATCACCAAACAGTTCAAGAAACTGTTCGAGATGGAGAACGTGGAGCTGGAGTTCCGCCCCGATGCGCTGTCGGCCATCGCCAAGAAGGCGCTCAAGCGCAAGACCGGCGCCCGTGGCCTGCGTACCATCGTCGAGTCGGTACTGCTGGACACCATGTACGAGTTGCCCTCGCAGGAAAACGTCAGCAAGGTAGTGGTGGACGAGTCGGTCATCGAGAACAAATCCGAGCCGTATATCGTCTACCAGACCCCGCCGGAACCGGCCAAGGCCGCCTCTGGCGACTGAACCGGGGCATAGCGATGTGAATAGGCATTTTGCTATTCACGTTCAGCTTCCAGAAGCTCTTGCAACACCTCGCCGATGGCCCCATAACGGGGCCATCGGCTTTTTTATTTAGCCTCCACCGAATCTCGGAGCCCCCATGGCCCAGTCCCAACTCGAAGTTCTCGACCTGCCGGTCCTGCCGCTGCGCGACGTGGTGGTGTTTCCGCACATGGTCATCCCTCTGTTCGTGGGCCGTGACAAGTCCATGCAGGCGCTGGAGCGCGCGATGGAGGCCGACAAGCGCATCCTGTTGCTTGCCCAGAAGTCGGCCGAAACCGACGACCCGGCGGCGGCCGACCTGTACACGGTCGGCACCCTGGCGCAGGTGCTGCAGCTGCTGAAACTGCCCGACGGCACCATCAAGGTGCTGGTCGAAGGCCTGTCGCGCGTTGCCGTGGACAAGGTCTACGAGCAGGACGGCTCGCTGCAGGGCCACGGCATCGAAATCGAATCGGACGAATCGCGCGAGCCGCGTGAGATCGAGGCCATCGCCCGTTCGCTGATGTCCTTGTTCGAGCAGTACGTCAAAACCAACCGCAAGCTGCCGCCGGAGCTGTTGCAGACCCTGGCCGGCATCGAGGAACCCACGCGCCTGGCCGATACCATCGCCGCGCACATCGGCGTGCGCCTGGCCGACAAGCAGAAGCTGCTGGAAACGTTGCAGGTCGGTGACCGGCTGGAAATGCTGGTCGGCCTGGTCGATGGTGAAATCGACGTGCAGCAGCTGGAAAAGCGCATCCGCGGCCGGGTCAAGTCGCAGATGGAAAAGAGCCAGCGCGAGTACTACCTCAACGAGCAGATGAAGGCCATCCAGAAAGAACTGGGTGACCTGGATGAAGCGCCGGGTGAGATGGAAGAACTGGCGCGCAAGATCGCCGAAGCCGGCATGCCCAAGCCGGTAGAAACCAAGGCCAAGAACGAGCTCAACAAGCTCAAGCAGATGTCGCCGATGTCGGCTGAAGCCGCGGTGGTGCGCAACTATCTGGAATGGCTGCTGGGCGTGCCGTGGAAGAAGCGCACCAAGGTCCGCAAGGACCTCAAGGTCGCCCAGGACACGCTGGACGCCGACCATTACGGCCTGGACAAGGTCAAGGACCGCATCCTTGAATACCTTGCCGTGCAGTCGCGGGTGAAGCAGATGAAGGGTCCGATCCTGTGCCTGGTCGGTCCGCCGGGTGTGGGCAAGACCTCCCTGGGCCAGTCCATCGCCAAGGCCACCAACCGCAAGTTCGTGCGCATGTCGCTGGGCGGCGTGCGCGACGAGGCCGAGATCCGTGGCCATCGCCGTACCTATGTTGGTTCCATGCCGGGCCGCATCGTGCAGAACCTCAACAAGGTCGGCAGCAAGAACCCGCTGTTCGTACTGGATGAAATCGACAAGATGTCGATGGATTTCCGTGGCGACCCGTCCTCGGCGCTGCTTGAGGTGCTGGACCCGGAACAGAACAACGCTTTCAACGATCACTACCTCGAAGTCGATCTGGACCTGAGCGAAGTGATGTTCGTGGCTACCTCCAATTCGCTGAACATTCCCGGCCCGCTGCTGGACCGCATGGAAGTGATCCGCATCCCGGGTTACACCGAGGATGAGAAGCTCAACATCGCCATGCGCTATCTGTTGAGCAAGCAGCTCAAGGCCAATGGCCTGAAGGTTGAGGAGCTGGCCATCGAGGAAGACGCCATCCGCGACATCGTGCGTTATTACACGCGCGAATCCGGTGTGCGCAACCTTGAGCGCGAGATCGCCAAGATCTGCCGCAAGGTAGTCAAGGAAATCGCCCTGGCCGGCCCGCAGCCGGTGAAGAAGGCTGCGAAGAAGTCGGCCAAGAAGCCGAAGGCGCTGATGGTGGTGGACGCGAGCAACCTGGATAAATACCTGGGCGTGCGCCGCTTCGATTTCGGTCGTGCCGAGGAAGAAAACGAGATCGGCCTGGTCACCGGCCTGGCCTGGACCGAAGTCGGCGGCGAACTGCTGCAGATCGAGTCGACCCTGATCCCGGGCAAGGGTGCGGTCACCCTGACCGGCCAGCTCGGCAACGTGATGAAGGAGTCGGCCACCGCAGCCCTGTCGGTCGTGCGTGCGCGTGCCGAAGCCCTCGGCATCGACGTCGACTTCCTGCAGAAGCACGACGTGCATCTGCACGTGCCCGATGGTGCCACCCCGAAGGACGGCCCCAGTGCCGGTATCGCGATGGTCACCTCGCTGGTATCGACCTTGACCAAGGTGCCGGTGAAGGCCGAAGTGGCGATGACCGGCGAGATCACCCTGCGCGGGCGCGTCACCGCCATTGGTGGCCTGAAGGAGAAGCTGCTGGCCGCGCTGCGCGGTGGTATCCGCACCGTCATCATTCCTGACGAGAACCGCAAGGATCTGGCGGATATTCCGGCCAACGTCACCCGCGACCTGACCATCGTGCCGGTGAAGTGGATCGACGAAGTGCTGGATATCGCCCTGGCGACACCGCTGGCGCCGAAGAAAGCAGGTAAAAGTGCGCAGCGTGTCGCAGTTCGCGGCAAGTCGAAGGCAGCTCCCACGGCCCGCGTCAAGCATTGAAGTGTGAACGTAAAACCCCCTGAAACCCGCGTCATTAAAGGCTTTTCAGCTTGCGCGGGTAGGGGGGGCGCTGGTATAAAAGTGCGACTCACGCAGCAGCAGGTATTTGCTGGCGTGTTTGCAGGTTCTTCGGCAGTCGTGCGTCTTGGGGACGTACGGGTGCCACTCAATAATTCCGCGGATTACCGCAAAGGGAGTTTTACAGAATGAACAAGACCGAATTGATTGACGGCGTTGCCGGTGCTGCTGACCTGTCCAAGGCTGAAGCTGGCCGTGCGGTTGATGCCGTCATCGCCGAGATCACCAAGGCCCTGAAGAAGGGTGAGGCCGTGACTCTGGTGGGCTTCGGTACGTTCCAGGTTCGCGAGCGCGCTGCACGCACCGGCCGCAACCCGAAGACCGGCGAAGAGATCAAAATCGCTGCTGCAAAAAATCCTGCCTTCAAGGCTGGTAAAGCTCTGAAAGACGCTGTAAACTAAGCGGCTCAGCTGGGGTGCTTAGCTCAGCGGTAGAGCGTCTCCCTTACACGGAGAGGGTCGGGGGTTCGAAACCCTCAGCACCCACCAAGTTAAGCATCGCGGTAACAGTTTGAAAGTGTGGAGCGGTAGTTCAGTTGGTTAGAATGCTGGCCTGTCACGCCGGAGGTCGCGGGTTCGAGTCCCGTCCGCTCCGCCAGTTTCAAATTGGCCCCTGAGCAATCGGGGGCCTTGTTTTCTCAAACTCCTCAAGAGGGAGAGAAAACTAAAAAATTAAATGTGGAGCGGTAGTTCAGTTGGTTAGAATGCTGGCCTGTCACGCCGGAGGTCGCGGGTTCGAGTCCCGTCCGCTCCGCCATTTAATCAAGTCGCTTTTCGGAGCGCGCGCCCCGGGTAACCGGTGGTGGTCGAGTCAAATGTGGAGCGGTAGTTCAGTTGGTTAGAATGCTGGCCTGTCACGCCGGAGGTCGCGGGTTCGAGTCCCGTCCGCTCCGCCAGTTGTCTCAAAGCCCTCGGCGCAAGCCGGGGGCTTTTTTTTTGCCTCGCCGTTGGGGGCGGCCGAGTTGGGCGCAGGGCAGGAAGCGGGTTAAACTGCCCGGCTCGCCACTCAGGCCTCGATTTGCCCATGCTGCAGAAACTTCGCGACAAGACCTCAGGCTGGATCGTTACGGTGATCATGGGCCTGTTGATGATCCCGTTCCTGTTTGTGATCGACAACAGCTACCTCGGTGGCGTCGGCGCACAGAACGTTGCCAAGGTGTCGGCACCGCCGTCCTGGTGGAATTCGGCACCGTCGTGGTGGCCGATGTCATTCCTGTGGAAGCACCACGAAGTCAGCGTCGAAGACTTCCGTGCCCGCTTCGAGCAGGCGCGCATGCAGGCGCGCGAACAGCAGGGCGACAACTTCGACCCGCGCGAGTTTGAAACCACCGAGAACAAGCGCGCCGTGCTCGATCAGCTGATCGACGAGCAGGTTGTGCGCCTGGCCGCCGAAGACGCGCATATCGTTATCGGTGACAAGGCCGTGCGCGATTACATCGCCTCGATCCCTGCGTTCCAGAAGGACGGCAAGTTCGACCCGGACCAGTACCGCCTGGCGCTGGCGCAGAGCATGCCGCCGCGTACGCCGGCCATGTTCGAGCAGCTGGTGCGCAGCAGCCTGCAGCAATCGATCATTCCCTCCGCACTGGCCGAGTCGGGCTTCGTGACCAAGGGTGAGAGCGAGCGTCTGTTGAAGCTGCTGGGCGAGACCCGCGATGTGGAGTTCGCGCTGTTGCCGGAAGTTGCCGCCGATACCGCAGCGGTCAGCGATGCCGAGATTGACCAGTGGTACAAGGCGCACCCGAAGGATTTCCGCCAGCCGGAAAGCGCCACCATTGAATACGTCGAGATCAATGCCGCCAACATGCCGGCAGTAGCTGCGGCCGATGAGGCCACCCTGCGTCAGCGCTATGAAGACGAGAAGATGCGCTTTGTCAGCGCCGATCAGCGTCTGGCTTCGCACATCCTGATTCCCACCGGCAGCGATGAAAAAGCCGCCGAGGCCAAGGCCAACAAGCTGGCGGCCGAAGCCAAGCAGCCGGGCGCTGACTTTGCCGCATTGGCCAAGGCCAACTCGGAAGATCCCGGTTCCAAGGACGCCGGTGGTGACCTGGGCTGGGTTGAGCGTGGCGTGATGGTCAAGCCGTTCGAAGATGCGCTGTTCGCGATGAAGGCCGGTGATGTGGTTGGCCCGGTCAAGACCGAGTTCGGCTACCACGTGCTGAAGCTGCGCGAGATCAAGGGTGGCGAAGGCCGTCCGTTCGAGGAAGTGCGTGACCAGCTTGCCGCCGAGCAGTTGCAGGCCGACAGCGAGAAGGCGTTCAACGAGCTGAGCGGCCGTCTGGTTGATCTGGTGTACAAGAACCCGACCGAGCTGGGTTCGGCCGCCAAGGAAGTGGGCCTGCCGGTGCAGACCCTGGGTCCGTTCAACCGCGGCACTGCCAGCGGTATTGCGGCCAATCCGGCGGTACTGAAGGCCGTGTTCTCTGACGCGTTGAAGGAAGACGGCACGGTCAGTGACCCGATCGAGCTGGGCACGAACCACAACGTGATGATCCGCGTTACCGAGCACACCCCGGAGCAGGCGATCCCGCTGGCGCAGGCGCGTGAGCAGGTGATTGCAGCGGTGCGTGCGCACCGGACCGAAGAGGCCTCGAAGAAGGCAGCTGACGCGCTGCTGGCAAAGTTGAGCGGTGGCCAGACGCTGCAGGCGCTGGCGGCTTCCGAGCAGCTGCAGTTGCTGCCGATGCCGGGCCTGCCGCGCAACGCACCGATGCCGACCGCTGAAGCCAACCGTGCGGTATTCACCGCGGCCGCACCGGCGGGCGACAAGCCCAGCTATGGCAAGGTCGAGATGGAGCCGGGCCGTTATGCGGTGTTTGCGGTGACCAAGGTGACCCCGGGCAACCCGGCGGAAGTGCCGGAAGCGCAGCAGAAGATGCTGAAGGACCAGCTGAGCCAGATTGATGGCGCTGCCGCAGCCAAGGCGTATGTCGATGGCATGCGCAAGCGCTTCAAGGTGCAGGTCGAAGAATCGCAGCTCTGATCAACGAGCTGGAATGAAAGCAAAAAGCCCGGCCAACAGCCGGGCTTTTTGCGTCTTGTAGTGCCGAGCCATGCTCGGCAAGGGGCGTTACCGGCAAACCCAACCGATAGCCGTGGGAGCGGCGTAAGCCGCGAAGCCAGCGATCCATTCGATTGCGGGCATACGGGTGATTTCATTGCCCCCAGCTTCGCGGCTGACGCCGCTCCCACAGGCGCGGTCTTTGGTAGTGCCGAGCCATGCTCGGCAGGGGCATTACCGGCAAACCCAATCGATAGCTGTGGGAGCGGCGTAAGCCGCGAAGCTAACGATCCGTCCGATTGCAGGCATACAGGTGATTTCATTGCCCCCAGCTTCGCGGCTGACGCCGCTCCTACAACGGGGCTACCGGTAATGCCTCTGCCGAGCATGGCTCGGCACTACATGAAACGCAGAAGCCCGGCCATTGGCTGGGCTTCTGGTCTGCGTGCGGTAGCGGTATTTGCTGCGAAACCGGTCATCCATCTGATCGAGCGGATTGCGGCAATTCGATGGCCCCCAGCTTCGCGGCTTATGCCGCTCCCACAACAGGTCTATCGGTAGTGCCTCTGCCGAGCATGGCTCGGCACTACATGAAACGCAGAAGCCCGGCCATTGGCCGGGCTTCTGGTTTGCTTGCGGTAGGGGCATTTGCTGAGAAGCCGACCATCCTTATGATTGCGGACATACAGGTGATTTCATCGCCGCCAGCTTCGCGGCTAGTGCCGCTCCCACAGGCGCGGTCTTTGGTAGTGCAGAGCCATGCGCGGCAGGGGCATTACCGGCAAACCCAACCGATAGCCGTGTGAGCGGCGTCAGCCGCGAAGCCAACGATCCATCCGATTACAGGCATACAGGCAATTTCATTGCCCCCAGCTTCGCGGCTTATGCCGCTCCCACAACGGAGCTATCGGTAATGCTTCTGCCGAGCATGGCTCGGCACTACATGACATGGCTCGGCACTACATGAAACGCAGAAGCCCGGCCATTGGCCGGGCTTCTGGTTTGCGTGCGGTAGCGGCATTTGCTGCGAAACCGGTCATCCATCTGATCGAGCGGATTGCGGCAATTCGATGGCCTCCAGCTTCGCGGCTTACGCCGCTCCTGCAGCCGTTACCGGGCTTAGCGCCCTTCCTCGTAACGCAGCACCATGCCCGGCTTCAGTACGGCACTGGCATCGAGGTTGTTGGATGACAACAGGGTCTTGACCGAGATGCCGTAACGGCGGGCGATGGTCCAGGCGGACTCACCACTGCGCACGGTATGACGGCGACCATTACTGCCTGCGCTAGCCGAGGCTACGGTGCGCGAGGCGGTGGTCGGGCGGCGTGCAGCCGCTGCGGGCGCTGCGCTGGCAGGTGCGGCATCGCGGGTGGCCACCAGCACGCTGTCGCTGTTGTCGCCCTCCACGCTGCCAATGGCGGCGGCCGGTGCCAGTACCCGGGTGCCGGAGCGCGAACTGGTCAGGGCCGGGTTGAGCCGGGCGATGCGGGCCGGGTCCAAAGCGTTCTGCGTAGACCAGGCGGCCAGGGAGGTGTTGGCTGGCAGCGTGTGGCCCTTCAGGATCGGCACCTGCCGGTCCAGTGAGGCCATCAGATCGGGTTCGTGCTCAGCCTGCTCCAGCACGCAGGCCAGCGCATGCAGCTTCTCGACGTAGGCATAGGTGATCGGCGACAGACCCGGCAGCTCGGATGCAGTGGCGTTCTGGGCATTCATGCCGCCACGACGCAGCGATTGCAGGATGCGGTACTCGCCGGCGTTGTAGGCCATCACCGCCAACTGCCAGTCGCCGGCAAACATGCCGTGCAGGGTTTTCAGGTAGCGCACCGCCGCGCGGGTGGAATCCACCGCCGATAGACGGCCGTCATAGCCCTTTTCCATCGGTACGCGGTGGTTGCGCGCGGTGGTGGCGATGAACTGCCACAGCCCGGCCGGCCCGCTGGCGTTGCGGGCGCCTGGGCGGTAGCCGCTTTCGACGAACGGAATCAGGGCGAACTCGGTCGGCAGGTTGGCCGCGCGCAGTTCATCGACGACATAGCCAAACAGCGGCAGCGCGTCGTCCTCGACATTGCCCAGCCGCGACGGGGCGTGCGAGAACTGCTTGCGCCAGCGTGCGCTGGTGGCTTCGGCGTCGCACTGCGGTGCGGCCAGCCCCTCACGGAAGTTGGCGAAGATCTCGCGCCCGTTGCGGGTGGTGGCGGCCGGCAGCGAGGCCGGGTCCAGCGGTAGTGCGGTCAGCGCGGCGACGTTCTGGGTCATGCCGGCGCTGATCGGAAGGCCCTGGGCGGCCAGCGTGCCGCTGCCCGTGCCCAACAACATCCCCAGCGCCAACGGCAGACAGAGCCGCCTCATGCGGTAAAACCGTCTTTCCACCGCCGCAATTCGGCGAAGACTTCCACTTCATCAGTGGGTGCGCGACCAAGCCGCGCCGCGATCGCTGCGACGATGGCGATATCGGTGGTACGCAGAAATGGATTGCATTGGAGTTCACTGGCCAATACGGCCGGAACGGTAGGACGAGAACTGCTGCGCATGTCCGAGGCTTCCTGTTGGCGGCGTTGCAATGCCGCGTTGGTGGGGTCGACATGCCGCGCAAACACGGCATTGGCCAGCGTGTATTCGTGCCCGCAGCAGACCAGTGTCTGCGGGGGCAGGGCGGCCATTCGCTGTAGCGAGGCCAACATCTGGGCCGGCGTACCTTCAAACATGCGTCCACAGCCCAAGCTGAACAGCGTGTCGCCACAGAACAAATGGTCGTGGCCGTAGTAGGCAATATGGCTGCGGGTGTGACCGGGAACTTCCATCACGGTGAAGCCGAAGCCGGACAATTCTACCGTGTCGCCTTCGCTGACTCGTTCACAATCCAAAGCAATGCGTTCATCGTGCGGCGCCAGCACCCGCAGCCGCGGCCAGCGCTGGCGCAGCTCCGCCACCCCGCCGATATGATCGTCGTGGTGGTGGGTGAGCAGGACGGCAGCGGGCTGCATGCCTTGCGCGGCGGCTTCCAATACCGGCCCGGCTAAGCCTGGGTCGACGAAAATCGTGCGCTCATCGGGCGTTTGCAACGCCCAGATGTAGTTGTCCTGGAATGCGGGCAGGGCGATCAGTCGCATAGAATTGGAAAATGCCTGCCGCCCCGTGCCGCCGTCAAGCTGCAGTCTCGCCCTGGTTTGAGAAAGCCGGGGCGCAGGCGATGCGGGAATGGGAGCAGCGGCTGCTGTCTGAACAGATGCGCGGATTTCCGTCGCCACCGTGGCTGTGGCTGGCCCCCAACGCCTCCTGGCTGCCGGAGCTGGTGCCACAGGGGCGGGGGCTGCGCCTGCACCGCCACCCGCAGGCACCTGGCTGGGCAGGGGACATGCGCTGTGCCTTGCCGTTGCCGCTGCCAAGCGAATCGGTCAAGGCCATCGTCATCGAACACCCGGCGGCCGAAGAGCTGGAGCCACTGTTGTCCGAATGCGCGCGGGTGTTGATGCCCGGTGGGCGGATCTGGATGACCGTACTCAACCGCTGCAGCCCGTACCGCGCGCACTGGCAATGGCAGGGCGCGCGGCCACCATCGGTGGCAGGTTGCAGGACACTATTGCAGCGGCAAGGCATACGATGTCGCTCGCTGCGGCACTATGGCCCGCTGTGGACGCAGACGGGCACTACCCCGGGCACGGCTCTGCCGGCCCTGCGCGCGTTGTGCGTGCTGGAAGCTGAAAAACGCACCGAGGCTTTCATCGGCCCGATCAAGGCCAGTCGCGTCAGTTGGCGCGGCCCGGTGGCGACCTGAATTCAACGGAACACTATGAAGTCAATTGAAGTACATACCGACGGCGCCTGCCTCGGCAATCCCGGGCCCGGCGGCTGGGGCGCCTTGTTGCGCTACAAGGGCCATGAGCGCGAACTGTCCGGTGGCGAAGGCCACACCACCAACAACCGGATGGAGTTGATGGCTGCGATCATGGGCCTGGAAACACTCAGCGAGCCCTGCAACATCACCTTGTTCACCGATTCGCAGTACGTGCGCCAGGGCATCACCGAGTGGATGCCGAGTTGGGTGCGGCGCAACTGGAAGACCGCTGGCGGTGATCAGGTCAAGAACCGCGACCTGTGGGAGCGCCTGCATGAAGCCACGCAACGCCATCAGATCGACTGGCGCTGGGTAAAGGGCCATTCCGGTGACCCGGACAACGAACGCGTGGACCAGCTGGCCCGCGATGCTGCAATCCGCGTGCGCGCTGGCGCCGCGAGCAACTGAGGTAAGCAATGCGCCAGATCGTCCTTGATACCGAAACCACCGGCCTGGAATGGAAGAAGGGCAACCGTGTGGTTGAAATCGGCTGTGTGGAGCTGCTTGAGCGGCGCCCCAGCGGCAATAATTTCCACCGTTACCTGAAGCCGGATTGTGATTTTGAATCCGGCGCGGCGGAAGTCACCGGCCTGAGCCTGGACTTCCTCGCCGACAAGCCGCGCTTCGAAGAAGTGGTGGATGAGTTCCTCGCCTATGTGGATGGCGCCGAGCTGATCATCCACAACGCCGCGTTCGACATGGGCTTCCTCGAAAACGAGATGAGCCTGGCCGGCAAGGGCCGCCTGGCCAGCCGGGTGACGGTGACCGATACCCTGGCGATGGCGCGCGAGCGTTACCCGGGCCAGCGCAACTCGCTGGACGCGCTGTGCCGGCGCCTGGGTGTGGACAACGCCCATCGCACGCTGCATGGCGGCCTGCTCGATGCGCAGATCCTAGCCGACGTCTATATCGCGCTGACCTCGGGCCAGGAAGAGATCGGCTTTGGTCAGCCGGAAACCGAGTCAGGCAATGCCGGCGGCGTCGCTCAGGCGTTCGATGCCTCGGTGCTGCTGCCACGGCCGCGTGTGCTGGTTACCGCATCCGAACAGGAGGCGCACGAAGCGCGCCTGGCCAGGCTGCGCAAGAAGGCCGGTCACGCCTGGTGGGATGGTGAACCGGTGCCGGCAGCGAGCGAACCGGCCTGAGTCGCGCCGGCCCGGTTTGGGCTGTCGAAGTAAAGCCGTTGGTCCGCCGCCTTAGTGGCAGCGGACCAAGATGGCGGTGACGTTGTCCGAGCCGCCGCCATCCAGCGCGGCGGCAACCAGTGCATCCACGCATTCCTGCGCGCTGCAGTCGCCATGGGCGAGCGCCTGGCTGAGGCCCGCATCGTCCACTTCCTCGGTGAGGCCGTCACTGCAGATCAGCAGCTGCATGCCCGGGCGCAGTTCGCCGGTCATGGTGGCGACGTTGAGGTGGGCCGGGTCGGTCACGCCCAGCGCCTGGGTCACCACGTTGCGGTGCGGATGGGCGCGTGCCTGCTCGGCTGTGAGCGTGCCCTGCGCGATCAGTTCCTGCACATAGCTGTGGTCCTGGCTGAGCTGGGCCAGCTTGCCGTCGCGCCACAGATAGGCACGGCTATCGCCTACCCAGGCCACTTCAAAACGATTGCCCTGCACACGCGCGGCCACCACGGTGGTGCCCATCGGCAGGCTGTCATTGCGGCGGCGCGAGGTGCGGATGATTTCTTCGTCGGCAGTACGGATGGCTTGAACCAGGGCAGCGCCGTTGCGGACTTCGCGGACGATGGTTTCGCGCGCCAGCGCGCTGGCAACCTCGCCGCAGGCGTGGCCGCCCATGCCATCGGCTATCAGCCACAGCCCCAGCTCGCCGTCACCGTAGTAGGTGTCTTCATTGAGCTGGCGGCGCAGGCCGACATGGCTGAGGTGTCCAAATTCGATCATGAGTGCCCGAGCGGCTATGTTTCAACGGTGAAGGTCGCTGCATCATCGCGTTCATGGAGGTGTACGGCAAGCGCTCGCGGACACCGATTTGCGATGCCGGATGCAGCAAGCGAATCATCGATGGCGCCTTTTTGTTAAAAAGCGCTTGTCGGCGCGGCCGATGCCCTTTATTATTCGCAGCCCGGTTCGCCGGGGACCATCTGGAGAGGTGGCAGAGCGGTTGAATGTACCTGACTCGAAATCAGGCAGGCGTTAATAGCGCCTCGGGGGTTCGAATCCCCCCCTCTCCGCCAGATACTGGAAAAAGCCACCTTCGGGTGGCTTTTTCTTTTTGCACTCTTGGTTGGCTTGGTTCCGCAGCAGAGCAGCGGGCTGTGAGGCATCAACGGCTACACTGTGCGCCTGATCCAATCGGTAAGCCCCATGTCAGAAATTCTCGTCCCCGTGTCCTTCGGTGAGTTGCTGGACAAGATCTCCATCCTGCAGATCAAGTCCGAGCGCATGAGCGATGCGGCAAAGCTGGTCAACGTGCGCAACGAGCTGAGCGCGCTCGACAGCACCTGGGCGGCGCATCCGGCAGCAGCGCAGGACATCAGCGCCCTGCGCACGGAGCTGAAGGCGGTCAACGAGCGCCTGTGGGACATCGAGGACGACATCCGCCTGAAGGAGAAGGCGCAGGCCTTCGACGATTCTTTCGTGCAGCTGGCGCGCAGCGTCTACATCCAGAACGATGAGCGCGCGCGCATCAAGAAGGCCATCAACCTGGCACTGGGTTCCAGCTACGTGGAAGAGAAGTCGTACCAGGATTACCGCGCCGGCTGAATCTGTTTTGTGGGAGCGGCGTAAGCCGCGAAGCTCGTGGATCAGCAGATGACAGGAATGCCGGGCGCGTCAGCACAGCCCGCTTCGCAGCTGACGCAGCTCCTACAAGCAAAGCCTGAATCCGCTTTGTAGGAGCGGCGTAAGCCGCGAAGCTCGTGGAACAGCAGATGGCAGGAATGCCTGGCGCTGCAGCATGGCAAGCTTCGCGGCTTACGCCGCTACTACAAGATTACGCCGCTGCCACAAAAATGTGGTTCCCGCGGCTGCTCAGCTTTGATGATCCGCGCGATAGCGCTCGAACGCGCCAATCGCATCATCGACGGTGATCAGCGACATCACCTCGTCGAACTCGATCTTGGTGCCCCATTTCAGCGCGCTGGCCGGCTTGTGCAGGTAGCGGCGGGCAGCGTCGTCGTAACGGTCCACGCAATAGCGGCGGTCGGAATAGGGGCCGCTGCGCGCCGGGTTGCTGGCCGCGTGCAGGCCCAGCACCTTGGTGCCTACCGCGTTGGCGATATGCATCGGCCCCGAATCGGGGGTCACCAGCAGTGAGGCGCGCGCCAGCAGGGCTGGCAATTGCTTGAGCGTGTCCTTGCCCACCAGGTCCAGTGCCGGGTGCTTCATCGCCGCGAGGATGGCATCGCTGGTGCTGCGCTCCAGCTCGCTGCGGCCGCCGCACAGCACGACCCGCCAGCCCTGGCTTGCCGCATGGTCGGCCAGCGCGGCGTGGCGCTCGGCATACCAGTTGCGGCGCTGGTGGCTGGAGCAGGGCGAGATCATCAGCACCGGGCGGCCGTCTTCGTCCCATTGCGCGCGCGCCCACTCGTGCGCTTCCGCTGGCGTTGCCAGGTCCCAGCTGACGGTGGTCTGCTTCAGCCCCAGCGGCTCGCAGAAGCTGCCAATGGCGTCGAGCACGTGGATGCCCGGTCGGTCGGGGATGCGCTCATTGATGAACAAACCATGCAGGTCCTTGGAACGCGACTTGTCATAGCCGATGCGGCGCTTGGCCGGAATGAAGGCTGACAGCAGGTTGGCGCGCGCGGCTACCTGCATCTGCAGCAGCGCCTCGAAGCGACCGGCTGGAAATTCGCGACGCAGCGCACGCATTCCCGCCAAACCGCTGTTTTTGTCGTAGATATGGAAGCTGACCCCGGGCAGGCCATCGAGCAGTTTGTGACCGGCCTTGTCGATCACCCAATGCAGCGGCGTGCCCGGAAAACCCTGCTGCAGCGTGCGTACCAGCGGAACCACATGGGTCACATCGCCCAATGCCGAGAGGCGTAAGAGACACAGTGGGGAGGACGATGCAGGCATGTGTTGTTAGACTCGCTGATGATGGTCGCATTTGACGCCACTGAAGCGCTGACGCCCTGCCGCGATGGTCGTGGCTATGGCGCCATTCTGTTCGACCGCGAACGCCTGCGGCAAGCCGATCCCGGCTTGTTCGCGCCTGCGCAATGGGGCAGCAAGGCGCATCCGGTCGGCGATGGTGGCCGTGGCGGGGCCTGGTTCATCGACGCACCGTTCGGCCGCAGCGTGCTGCGCCAGTACCTGCGCGGTGGCGTCGCCGCCAAATTCAGCCGCAGCAGCTACCTGTGGCGCGGTGCCAACCGCACGCGCAGTTTTGCCGAATTCCGGCTGATGCGGGAGTTGATTGCGCAGAAGCTGCCGGTGCCGCGCCCGTATGCGGCGTTCTACATGCGGCAAGGCCTGCGCTATGAGGCGGCAATCCTGATGGAGCGGCTGGAAGACGTGCGCTCGCTGGCCGATCACGCGCAGGTCACCGGCCGTGCCGCGCCCTGGGAAGAGGCCGGGCGGATGATCGCCCGTTTCCACCGGGCCGGCCTGGACCATGCCGATCTGAACGCCCACAACATTCTGTTTGATGATGCCGGCCGTGGCTGGCTGATCGATTTCGACCGCGGTGTGTTGCGCATTCCAGCTACCCGCTGGCGCGAGCGTAACCTCAAGCGCCTGCTGCGCTCGCTGCTGAAGCTGCGCGGCGCGCGCAGCCGCGAGGACGTCGAGCAGGACTATGCGCGGCTGCGCCGCGCCTATGATCTGGCCTGGAACCGGGGCGTGTGAGATGAGTTGGGCGTTGCGTTTTCTGGGTGTCGGCAATGCGTCGGCGGTGGAGCTGGGTTCGCCGATGTCGGTGATCGAGCATGGCGGCCTGCCGTGGCTGACCATCGATTGCGGCGGCGAAGGCCTGACTGCCTATCGCAGGCATTACGGCGCGATGCCTGATGCCGTGTTCGTCACCCATATCCATCTGGACCACGTGGCCGGCTTCGAGCGCCTGTTCGTGGATGCCTTCTTCAACCCACTGCGACGCGGCAAGGTGCGGCTGTATGTGCCGGCACCGCTGGTCCCGCTGCTGCACAAGCGGGTAGGGGACTACCCGAACGTGCTCGCCGAAGGTGGCGCCAACTTCTGGGATGCCTTCCAACTGATCGTGGTGGGCGATGCGTTCTGGCATGAAGGCTTGCGCCTGGAAGTATTCCCGGTACGCCACCACTGGCCGGAGACCGCCTACGGCCTGCGCCTGCAGGGCGCGCTGGTATGGAGCGGCGACACCCGCCCGATCCCTGAGATGCTGGCGCGCTTTGCCGGCGACAACGAACTGATCGCCCACGACTGCGGCCTGCACGGCAATCCGTCGCACACCGGTGTGGATGACCTGGAGCGCGAATACGACGCCGCCACGCAGGCGCGGATGATGCTCTACCACTACGCCAGCAGCGCCGACGGCGAAGCACTGCGCGCCCGCGGACACCGCGTGGCCATGCCGGGCGAGCGCGTGGTACTGGCTGAGCCGACGGCGCCGCGTGCGGAGCCGTTTGAGGGGTGAGGGTCAAGTTGCAGCTGTCGCGGCTGTAAAAGCCGCGCAGTTGCACGACGCGTCAGCCGCTCAATAGAAACGATATCCGAGCCCCTCTCCCGCTAGCGGGAGAGGGGTTGGGGTGAGGGCAAGGCCGGAGCCAGTCCAGATCAGCTTCACCCGCACCGTCCGCAGCAGCGTAGCTTGGGTAAGTGCAGTGCACCCGGGACGCACGTCGGACAGGTCGCAACTCAAAATGAGCCAAGCCAACGGCGGCAATCAGTCGATCGCTCGGCAAGTGCGCCGTTCGGATCCCCGGGTGCGCTGCGCTTACCCGGGCTACAACGCGCACAAGCAACGCCGCTGCTCAAGCAGCGTCATTTTCCAGGGCCCAAAAAGGTGGCGACCCCGCCGGCTTACCTCGGCGCCCGCGTCGATCGATACCGTTGCTGCCTTCCGGCCCTGGCGGGATTTTCGACCTAGCGTCGCGAGGGGCCGACGGGGCCACCATAGAGACGATCAGGCCGCGCGATGCGCGGCCATTCACGATACGAGAGGCCGGGGCGATGGGATCATCAGCCGCCGATGCTTCATGGATCGGACACAAACTGGAGCAGGTCCTGATCGTGTGCGGCGATTGTAACGTATGCATGCACCAGCCGACCAGACTTCCGGCTTGAACCCCGTGTAACCCGCTGCCGCCGTTTGGCGGCCCACAACGTCCGGCTTGGATAGAATGCCCGCCCAACGGAGGACGACCTCCGCCCATCACGGGACTTCACCCAGGACGGCCTGGCTTCTCTAGGAGGCTGTATGGCTTGGATCTATCTCGTGATTGCAGGTGCGCTGGAAATTGTGTGGGCGCTGGCAATGAAGCAATCCCACGGTTTCACCAAGCTGGTTCCCAGCATTGTGACCATCGTCGGCATGATCGCCAGCTTCTGGTTGCTGGCGTTGGCAATGCGCACCTTGCCGCTGGGTACCGCCTATACCATCTGGACCGGCATTGGCGCGGTAGGCGCGTTCATCATCGGCATCGTGTTTCTTGGCGAGCAGATCAGCGCGATGCGCATTGGTGCGGCGGTGCTGATCGTCAGCGGCCTGGTGCTGATGAAGCTGTCCAGCAGCTGACAGCAGCATCAGTGCTCGCGCAGCACCAGCGTCATTTCGACCGCATCCAGACCCGGGCCGTGGCCATCCACCACGACCCGGGTCGTGGCGAAGCCGAGCTGGGCATAGAAAGCCTGCGTGTGCTGGCTGGTGCTGAGCTCAATGCGTTTCACGTTCGGGTTCTGCCTGGCCTGCTGTAAACGCGCCAGGCTCAATTGCTTGCCGAATCCCTGCCGCTGCAGGCTGCGTTCGACCATGCCCCAGCAAAAAACGGCGATGCCATCGGCCCGCATCGCCAAGCCGCCACAAGCGACGACTCGGTCTTCGTGCTCGATCTGCTGATAGTCGCAACCCTGCGCATCGCGCTGTAGAAACTGCGCGAAGTCAGTGCGTTCGGCTAGCGTGAAGTACTCGGGCACATTGCTGTCGAACAGCGACAGGCAGGCGTCGGCGTCAGCGGGTTGGTAAGGGCGGATCAGCATGGGCTGCAATGTGTTTTTGTTTTGGCGTTAGCCCCTCTCCCCCTTGCGGGAGAGGGGTTGGGGAGAGGGGGCGCGAAGCGTGCTTTTTTCCACCGAGCACAGCGATAAAAGGCAAAGATCAAATCAACGCGACATCGAGTAAGGCAACTTCGCCGAATCCGAAGCCCACAACTTGTTCGGCTCAGCCTGTATCGTAAACCGCAGCTCTCCACCAGCAACAATCTCTTGGTGTGTCACATACGCCCGGTCCAACGGCTTGCCATTGAGGCTCACCGAACCAACATACGTATGCGCAGCATCCAGTCCCGTAGCCACAATGCTGAAGCGCTTCCCATCAGGCAGATTCAAGGTCGCCTGCGGCAGGAACGGCCGACCAATGATGTACTGGTTGCTACCCGGCGTAACCGGATAGAAACCCAATGCAGTAAACACATACCAAGCCGACATCTGCCCAAGATCATCATTGCCGGCCAAGCCATCCGGGCGCGCGGCGTACTGCGTATCCATGATCTGCTTCAAGCGTGCCTGCGTACGCCACGGCTGCCCCGCATGCGCATACAGATAGGCGACGTGATGGCTGGGTTCGTTGCCATGCGCATACCAACCAATCAGGCCGGTGATGTCTTCCATGTGCGCGAAGATCGACGGGTCAACCTTGGCTTCAAACACATCGTCCAATCGCTGCAGCAGCTTGTCGCTGCCGCCATGCGCCGCCGCCAATCCAGCGACATCCTGCGGCACATACCATGAATACTGCCAGGCATTGCCTTCAGTGAAGTCCGTGCCGTAACCGCTGGCGCTGGGATCAAACGGCTCGCGGAAATTACCATCGCGCTTGCGCGCACGCATGAAGCCGGTGCCCGGATCGAAGGCATGCTTCCAGTTGGCCGCACGCTTGTTGAACTCGTTCGCCACTTCGGTCTTGCCCATGTCCTTGGCCACCTGCGCGATGGTCCAGTCGTCATAGGCATATTCCAGCGTCTTGCTGGCCGCTTCGCCTTCCTCGTCTATCGGCACATAGCCAAGCTCGCGGTACTGCGCGATGCCGTCATATGGGCCGTAATTGGCGCTGGCGACCATCGCCTGCAGGGCCTCTTCGGTGTCGTAGCCGCGGATGCCCTTCATATAGGCATCGGCGATCACCGGCACCGCGTGGTAGCCGATCATGCACCATGTCTCCAGTCCGTGGAACGACCACACCGGCAGCACGCCGTAAGGGCTTTCGCGGCGTGAGGCCAGCAGTGAATTGACGAAGTCATTGGTGCGCTGTGGCGGCTGCACCAGCGTGGCCAACGGGTGCAGGGCGCGATAGGTATCCCACAACGAGAAGGTCGAATAGTTGGTCCAGCCCTTGGCCTGGTGCACCGCGTTGTCCGGCCCGCGATAACGACCATCGCTGTCCATGAACAAGGTCGGCCCAAGCAGCGTGTGATACAGCGCGGTGTAGAAACGGGTGCGTTCATCCGCGCTGCCCTGCGCCTCGACCGCCCCCAACGCCTCGCTCCACTGCTGCTTGGCTGCGGCGCGCATTCCATCGAAATCCCAGCCCGGCGCTTCCGCATCCAGATTGGCAATCGCGCCTTCCTCGCTGACTGGCGAAATCGCCACCTTCACCAGCAAAGGCTTGCCAGCTTCCGGCGCGACATCAAAGGCTGCAACCAATTGCCGGCCTTCAATCTGCGCGCGCTGCGTCGGGTCCTTTTCACCCGGAGGCGGGAAGCCCTTGTAGGCGACATCCTGCTCGGTGTCGTGCAGCTGATGGCCGCTGAGCGGCTGCGAAAAACGCATCGCGAAATACAGCTGCCGGCCCGGCGCCCAACCGCGCGTCTCGCGGAAGCCGGTGACCGTGCCATCTGGGCGCACCCGCACCCGCGACCACAGAATCTTGCCCGGGTAGTCGTACATGCTGGTTCGCAGATCCAGCACCACATGCGCCGGCTTGCCGGCCGGGAAGCTGTAGCGGTGCATGCCGACGCGCGCGCTGGCGGTGAGCTCGGCGCGCACCTTGTAGTCGTCCAATGTCACCGCGTAATAGCCCGGCTGCGCGGTCTCGCTGGCATGGCTGAAGCGAGAGGTATAGCCGCTCAGGGGCTGATCTGGATTGCCGCGCTCCAGCTTCAACTCGCCGGTAGTCGGCATCAGCAGCAGATCACCCAGATCGGAGTGGCCGGTGCCGGAGAAGTGCGTATGCGAGAAGCCGACTATCGTGCTGTCGTCATAGCGATAGCCGGCCGCCCAGCCATAGCCGTTCTTGCGCGACTGGATGCGGGTATCGGGCGAGAGCTGGACCATGCCATACGGGACAGTCGCACCCGGATAGGTGTGGCCCTCGCCGCCAGTGCCGATGAAAGGGTTCACGGCGGAGTAGGCGGCCTCGTTGGCGGCGGGCGAGGCCGCCATTGCCGAAGACGGCGCCAGAGAAGAGGTTGCTACGGTTGCTGCAAGTACCAACAGGGTCGCGCCAAACTGCTTCATCCCGCACCTTTTGGATCGGTCTAATATTGGAAACCTAGCATGTCCAAGCGGCCTCTGACCGGCCATGGGTCCTGTCTGGATCTGAGGGATGGCGCTGCAACTCCAGCTGCGACTGGGGATTTCCCGATGGCTGGTTGGTGCGTGAACCTGATCCTGTAGCGGGTTTGCTGTGGCGGAAGTGTGGATCTACAATGTATCTACATCTGTGGAGGCATCATGCACGCCAAAATTCAGCGTTGGGGCAATAGCGCAGCCGTGCGCCTGCCTGCGTCCATTCTCAAAGCCATGGATCTGGGCAGCGGTGACACGCTCGAGATTGGCGTCGAAGACGGCACGTTGATCTTGACTCCGGTCCGGGCACGGCCGCGCTACCAGTTATCGGAGTTGCTGGCACAGTGTGATTTGAACGCCCCGCAGGACGAAGAACTGGCTGCCTGGAACAGCAGCAAGCCCGTGGGTAACGAAGCGTGGTGAGTCGTCCCCGATTTGATCGTGGCGACATCGTTCGAGTCCAGCTCAATCCCAGCGCCGGCCAGGAAATGCAGGGCGACATGCGTCCGGCGCTTGTCCTGAGTCCTGCGGCATTCAACGGCACAGGTCTGGCGATCGTTGCCCCCATCACGCAAGGCGGAATGGTGGGGCGAAATGCGGGCTTCGCGGTGTCGTTGTCAGCCACGGGCACCGAGACGCAGGGTGTGGTCCTGGTCAATCACCTGCGCAGCATGGATTTGAGTGCGCGCGGCGCACGAAAGGTGGAGCGAGCGCCTGTTGGCGTGGTTGATGAGGCGCTAGCTAAAGTCGCTACATTCCTGGGTGAGTCGCCGTAGTGCGCTTGCGGGTTTGATGCTTTTTGTTGAAGCGCGGCTATCTGAGAAGCGGGACGTAATCCGGTTCGGCGGCTAAATGAAAAAGCCGCCCACAAGGGGCGGCTTTTTCATTTATCTGGCGGAGAGAGGGGGATTGATTCGGTGCTGCGCACCTTCACCCTTCGGGCGGCTGCGCCGTCCCACCGGCTGCGTCGGCGGTCGAACCCGTTGGGGCTCTCGTCCCCCATGCTTTCCCCCGAATAAAAGAAAAGGCCACCCAATGGGCGGCCTTTTCTTTTTTATCTGGCGGAGAGAGGGGGATTCGAACCCCCGAAGCGCGGTTTAGACGCTTACACACTTTCCAGGCGTGCTCCTTCAACCACTCGGACACCTCTCCGGATCCTGCCGCGCTAATGCCTCGGCAGGGGCGTGGATTCTATAGGGACTGGCGGCCGTTCACAAGCGCCCCCTGAGCGGGTGCTGGTGGATGGGCCGGCCATGGCACAATGGGGCTTCAGATGAAGACGGTTGCCTGATGTCCTATCTCGTCCTTGCCCGCAAGTGGCGTCCGAAGCGTTTTGCCGAGTTGGTGGGCCAGGAACACGTGGTCCGCGCGCTCAGCAATGCGCTCGACAGTGGCCGCGTCCACCACGCCTTTCTGTTCACCGGCACCCGGGGTGTCGGCAAGACCACCATTGCCCGCATCTTCGCCAAATCGCTGAACTGCGAGAACGGCACCAGTGCTGACCCCTGCGGTCAGTGCCGGGCCTGCCTGGATATCGACGCCGGCCGCTACATCGACCTGCTGGAAATCGATGCCGCGTCCAATACCGGCGTGGATGACGTGCGTGAGGTGATCGAGAACGCCCAGTACATGCCCTCGCGCGGGCAGTACAAGGTCTACCTGATCGACGAAGTGCACATGCTTTCCAAGGCGGCGTTCAATGCGCTGCTGAAGACGCTGGAAGAGCCGCCGGAACACGTGAAGTTCCTGCTGGCCACCACCGATCCGCAGAAGCTGCCGGTCACGGTGCTCAGCCGCTGCCTGCAGTTCAACCTGAAGCGGTTGGATGAGGAGCAGATCCGCGGGCAGATGACCCGGATCATGACCGCCGAGCAGATTGAATTCGACGACAGCGCCATCGTGCAGCTGGCGCGTGCGGCCGATGGCTCGCTGCGTGACGGCTTGTCGCTGTTGGACCAGTCCATTGCCTATGCCGGCGGCGCGCTGCGCGACGACGTGGTGCGCACCATGCTGGGCACGGTCGATCGTACTCAGGTCAGTGCCATGCTGGATGCCCTGGCCGATGGCGAAGGCGCGCGGCTGCTGCAGGTGGTTGCCGGGTTGGCGGAGTTCTCGCCGGACTGGAGTGGCGTGCTGGATGCGCTGGCCGAAGGCCTGCATCGTATCCAGGTGCAGCAGCTGGTGCCGGGTGCTTCGGTGCCGGGCGAAGGCATCGATGCTGTGGCCTTTGCGCAGCGCCTGCGCCCGGAAGTGGTGCAGCTCTGGTATCAGATGGCCCTGGGTGGCCGTCGCGATCTGCATCTGGCGCCCAGTCCGCGCGCGGGTTTTGAAATGGCCGTGCTGCGCATGCTTGCGTTCCGCCCGGCGGGCGCGGTACCGGCAATGCCGGAAGGTGGCGCTCCGGGTGCTGGCGCAGGTATGGGCGGTAGCAGCCAGGCCACGCCGGCCGCTGCGGGTTCACAAGCGCAGGCAGCCAAGCCGGTTGAAGCACAGGCCGTACCGGCTGCAGCAGCGCCGGTGCAGCCAGCCCCCGAATCCAAACCCGAACCGATGCCCGCACCGGCACCAGTCGCACCGCTGCAAGCCGCGCCTGAGCCAGTGGTGGAAACCGCTGCGATCACACCAGAGCCTGTGCCGACGCCGGTGGCAGCACCGGTCCCGCCGCAAGCCGCCAAGCCGGTAGCAGCTGACGAAGATCTGCCGCCGTGGGCGGTCGAAGCCGCGGAAGCGAATGCGCGTGACGAGGCGATGGCCGCCGAAATGGCGATGCCGGAACCGTCGCCGCCAGCGCCCGAAATGCCCAAACCCGCGCCGGTAGCCGCAGCGCAGCCGGTTCAGCCGGCCGCGCCGGCACGTCCCAGCGGTATCGCCATCGAACCGGTGGCACCTGCACAGGGCGGGCGCGCCTTGAACGATGCCGAGCAATGGTTGGATCTGGTTGCCGACAGCAGCCTGACCGGGCCTTCGCGCGAGCTGGCGGCCAATGCGGCCTTCGTCAGTTTCCAGCACGGTGTGCTGCGGCTGGCCTTGTTGCCGGGCTTTGAGTACCTGCAGTCTGAGCGCGCCTTGAATGCCTTGGCGCAGGCGCTCTCGCAGGCCTTGGGCAGCACGCCTAAGATCCTCATTGAAACCGGCAACGTCCAGGCCGAAACCTTGCACGAACGCGCTGATCGCCAGCGCGGCGAACAGCAAACAGCGGCCGAAGCCGTGTTCATGGCCGACCCCCAGGTGCAACAGCTGTTACAGCAGGGTGCACGGGTCGTGGCCGATTCCATCCGTCCCTTCAAAGAGTAAACAGCATGCGCGGCAATATCGCCCAAATGATGCAGCAGGCCCAGAAAATGCAGGAAAACCTGCAGAAGGCCCAGGAAGAAATCGCCAAGTTGGAAGTCACCGGCAGCGCCGGCGGCGGCATGGTCAGCGTGACCCTGAGCGGCACCAAGGAGTGCCGCAAGGTGCGTATTGATCCGTCGGTGCTGAGCGATCCGGAAATGGCCGAAGACCTGATCGCAGCCGCGTTCAACGATGCTGCCAACAAGATCGACGCCGAATCGCAGAGTCGCATGGGCTCGGCCACGGCCGGCATGAAGCTGCCGCCGGGCATGAAGCTGCCGTTCTGATGTGGCCGGCGCCGGCTCGCCCGGCGCATGCACGTCCCCGCGCCGCGAAGCCTCCGGGCTTCGCGCGCTTGTTTTAGCGATACGCCTGCTGTGATGAGACCGTTGTGATGAGCCTGCCGCTGCTGGAACAACTGATCGAAGCCTTCCGGGTGCTGCCAGGTGTTGGCCAGAAGACGGCCCAGCGCATGGCCTACCACGTGCTTGAACGCGCCCGCGATGGCGGCCAGCGTCTGTCGGACGTGCTGGCCGAAGCCATCGAGAAGATCGGCCATTGCAAGCAATGCCGCGATTTCAGCGAAACCGAGCTGTGCCCGGTCTGCGCCAGCAGCAGCCGCGAGCGGCAGATGCTGTGTGTGATCGAATCACCGGCCGATCGGCTGGCGATTGAACATGCCACCAGCTATCGCGGCGTGTACTACGTGCTGCAGGGGCGCTTGTCGCCGCTGGATGGCATCGGCCCGCGCGAACTGGGCCTGGATCAGCTTGAAACGCGCTTGGCGCAGGGCGAAGTCACCGAGCTGATCATCGCCACCAACTCCACGGTTGAAGGCGAGGCCACCGCGCATTACCTGGCGCAGCTGGCACGTCGCAACAAGGTGCGCCCCAGCCGTCTGGCGCAGGGCCTGCCGCTGGGCGGCGAGCTGGAATATGTGGACCGCGGCACCTTGTCGCATGCTTTCGGCAGCCGTAGCGAAGTCGGCGAATAAGCCACGCTGGGGTTGTAAGCTGTAGGACGTTTACTGCAGCGAGCCTTTCCATGACCGACACCATTTTCGGCAAGATCATCCGCCGCGAAATTCCCGCCGCCATCGTCTACGAAGACGAGGACGTGCTGGGCTTCAAGGACATTGCCCCGCAGGCGCCTGTGCATGTGCTTTTCATCCCGAAGAACGAGGTCATCCCGACTCTGGATGATCTGCAGCCGACGCAGGCGCACCTGATCGGCAAGCTGGCTTTGGCGGCGGCCGCTTATGCGCGCCAGGAAGGGTTTGCCGAGAATGGCTACCGCATCGTGATGAACTGCCGCGAAGATGCCGGCCAGACCGTATTCCACATCCATCTGCACCTGCTTGCCGGCGCGCCGCTGGGGCATTTTGGCGCGTGATTTGATGCCGTTGTGTTGATTGTGGGAGCGGCGTAAGTCGCGAAACTGACAACAACAAAACAACGGCCGATTGCTTTGGCTCAGCTGCGTAGTTGTTGATTGCGGGATGCAGTTCGCGGGAGGGCCTGTGGCTTCTCGCGGCGGAAGGTCTTTAGCTTCGCGGCTTACGCCGCTCCCACAAAAAAGGGGGCGTGGCGGGCTGCGCTCCCTCCCTTTGCCGCAGGCAAGGGGAGGGTTGGGGAGGGGTTGGCTGTGCTTTGTTGTGTTTGATGGATCTGTGGCTTCGCGGCTTACGCCGCTCCTACAAAAGAGCCAAGAACAGAAGAGCCAAGAACAAAAAAGCCAAGAACAAAAAAGCCAAGAACAAAAAAGCCAAGAACAAAAAAGCCAAGAACAAAAAAGTGAAGAACAAAAGAGCCAAACAAAAACGCCGCCCCTTGGGGCGGCGTTTTCAGTTTGTTACCACCAACCGCGGTAACCCCAGCCCCAGCCGGGGCCCCAACCCGGGCCCCAGGGGCCGTAGGGGTAGGCGGGTACCACTTCAACTTCGCGCTGCACCGGCCACAGGTACACCACGTCGGCGGCAACCTTGGGCAGCGGGTAATCGTATTCGCCGATCTTGGTGGTCTGGTAACCATCGATGCGGCCGATGAAGGTCACATCGCGGCCCGGCTCGAACACCGCCGGATCATAGAAGCCGGCGCGGCAGGCCAGGAAACGGCCGTCGCTGGCATCGGACGAGGTGGTGCTCGGACGGCCGCTGCCATTGAGCGGGCGGGCGATCATCTGGAAGCAGGTTTCGCCCTGGCCGGGGATGGTTTCAATGATGCGGCCACCCCAGCGCACCGGTGCGCCAGTCTGCTTCTGCGCCACCGCGTCACGCGGCGAAACGGGGGTGAACTGTCCCTGCAGCGGCTTGGGGGCCGTGGCACAGGCAGCCAGCACCAGGCTGGCGGCGGCAACGAGGAGGATGCGGGTCTTCATGTTCGTACTCCGGGTTTCGGGCGGTGCCTGTGCAGGTCCGCCAATAATGAAACGACATCCGATCGGACGCCAGCGTAGCGCGCTTGAGTGAAACGCTGGCTGAGTGCCAACAGGTTGCTGCCGGGGCGGGCGCGGTCCACCCGCGCGGCCCAGTCGCTGGCGGTTTCCGACGGCTCGCGGCCCAGGCCAAGGCGCTGGTAACGCCGGCCCAGCCCGTGCCAGGCGCGCAGCAAGGGGTCGCGCTGGCGCTCGCCGCGCGCCAGCAGCCAGGCCATCAGGCCCAGCGCCAGCACGGCGAAACCGGCAAACAAGGCAACCAGCTGCGAGGGGTTCAACTGCTTGATGCCGATGGCGCTGAGCAGGTGCTGCTGACGCTCGGCGTTGAAGGACAGCACGGCGGTGTTCCAGCCGCGGCGCAGATAGTCGCTGTACTGCAGCAGGCTGCTCCAACGCCCGGCCAAGCCCATGCCATCGGCGCCGGCATCGTTGTCGCCGACGCGATCTTCCAATGTGTCGTAGATGCGTTCCGGGGCCACGGCGGCGGTGGGGTCTACCCGTACCCAGCCGCGCTGCGGCAGCCAGACTTCGGCCCAGGCATGTGCGTCCAGGCGCCGCACCACCCAGTAGTTGCCGAAGCGGTTGCGCACGCCGCCGGCGTAGCCGGTGACCACGCGTGCGGGAATGCCCGCGCCGCGCATCAGGACCACGAACGCCGCGCTGAAATGTTCGCAATAACCGGCCTTCTGGTCGAACAGGAATTCATCGACCGAATGGCGGCCGGCCAGCGGCGTTGCCAAGGTGTAGGCGAAGTCGCGGTGGATCCATTCCAGACTGCGCTGTACCAGCGCCGCCGGGTCGTTGCCGGCTTCGCCGCGCCATTGCCGCGCCAGCGCAAGGGTGCGTGGATTGAAGCCCTCCGGCAGCTGCAGGGCCTGTTGGCGCAGGCGTTGTGGCAGCTCGCTCTGGAAGGCTTCTGCAGCACTTGATTGCATGCGCCAACGGCTCAGCGTGGTCAGCAATTGTGGTGCGCTGAGGCTGTAATCGGCATCCAGATAGCTGCCGCTGGGGGCTTGCAGTGGCAGGTCCAGGGCGACCAGTTCGCGGCGGTCGGTGGGCTCGTACTCAATCTGGTAATCCCAGCGCCCGGCGGCCGAACGCACGGCCGGCGGTTGCCCGTATTGCTGGCTTTCCAGGCGGGTCCAGCGGCGGCCGTCGAAACGGGTCAGCACCGGGCCACGCCAATAGCGCTGGTTCTGCGCCGGCACCGGGCCGAAGAACTCCACGCGCAGCGCCGGGCTGTCATCGGCCATCAGGTCGATCCAGCCGCCGGGCTGCATGCTGCCGGACAGGCCCGGGCGTGCGGCGGCACGTTCCGGCGTGCCCCACAGCGGCGTGGGCAGGCGCGGCACCAGCCAGAACGCCGACAACGCCAACGGCAGGGCAAGCAGCATCAGCCGGCCGACGGTGCGCAGCTGGGCGCGTGCGGGCAGGTGGGCGATGCCGACTTCTTCATCGGCCAGCCGCTGCAGGGCAAGCAGGGCGGTGACCACGGCGGCCGCGGACATCAGCAGGGTGCTCGGGCCCTGGTCGAGCAGGAAGGCGGCGAACGGGGCAAACAGGCCGAAGCCGATCAGGCTGCGTGCGTCACGTAGATTGCGCAGTTCGCTGGATTTGATCGCCAGCATCGCGGCGAGCAGGGCGCAGCCGGTATCGCGGCCGGGCCGGATGCCCATCTGCCAATAGATGCAGGCCAGCATGATGCCGACCAGCAGCAGCCGCAGTGGCAGCGGCATGGCATGGCGCCACGACCACAGCGCCACCAGCAGCGTGGTGACGGCGAACACCACTGCCAGCGTGACGGGCAACTGCAGCAACAGCGGCAGCAGGCACAGCACGGTGACCAGGTTGATCCAGGCGCGGGTGCCTGCGCTCAGGGCGGGAGAGGGGATCTTCATGCGGCCGGAAGCAGCGCCAGTGCGCGTAGGCAAAGGTGGCGGTGGGCATCACCGTTGGCCGGCCCCAACGGCGGCATGCCGGGCAGGCGCAGTTGGTAGCTGCGGCCTTCGCGTTCGGCCTCGTCGACCCAGCGGGCCAGGCGCGAGATGCGGCGCTCATGCGGCAGGGCGCGCAGTTGCTGCCAGTCCAGCACCAGCTCGGCACCGTAGGGGCGCTCGTATTCGCGCACCAGCAGTTCGTCGCGGCGCGCGGAGTGCTTCCAGGCGATGCTGCGGCGCGAGTCGCCGCTGCGGTACGGACGCATCTGCTGCAGTTCCTCGCCCTGCGGATGCACGCGGGTGCGGGTGGAAGCGCTGCCTGCGTCCGGCAATGGCGGCGCGTTGGGTTCGGGGCTGGGATAGACCAGCAGGGCGGTATCCGGCCAGAACCAGGCCCAGGCGCGGACCAGGCCCAGCGGCTGGGTGGTAGCCACGCGGATGCGGGGCAGATCCAGCCAGCCGCGTTGTTGGGTAGGCAGCCACAGATCGGCCTCGGCCTGGCTGTCCTGCTCCAGATTGAGGTGGGTACGGGCCTGCGCACAGTCCAGCTGCAGGGCGCGGCGCGGGCGGCGGTCGCTGCGTGCAAGCGCCAGCCGCAGGCGGATGGGGTTGCCGGCGGCGACCGGATCGGCCGACAAAGCCTGCAGGCGCAGGCCGGATAGCTGCAGATGGGCCTGCAGCGTGCTGGCCAGTGCCGTGGCTGCCAGTACCAGTGCCAGCAACAAGGCCGGGTTGTTGTTGTAGTTCAGTGCGCCTAGCAGCATCACTGCAAGCAAGGCGGCCAGGAACAGGCCAAAGCCGGTAGGCAGCACGTAGATGCGGCGCCGGTCCAGTTGCACCGGCAGGTCTTCCGGCTGCCGTGGCCGTGCCAGCAACTGCAGTGCCTGCAGGCGCTGCCGCAACGCTGCACGCACCTCAATCCACCTGCACGCTGTGCAGGATGGCGCGTGCCAGTGCCGGGCCCGAAGAAGCTTCGGCCTCGCCGACCAGGCGATGCCCGGCCACGGCGATGAACAAGGCCTGCACGTCTTCGGGAATGACATGGCGGCGGCCAAGCAGCAGTGCATGCGCCTTGGCAGCACGGAGCAAGGCGATGCCGGCGCGCGGCGACAGGCCAACACGCACGCCGGGGTGTTGGCGGCTGCGGGTGATCAAGGCCTGCACGTAATCAATCAGTGCATCGCTGGCGTGCACCTGGCCCACCGCTTCGCGCAGGCTGCGCAGGTCCTGCTCGGAGAGGCACGGGGTGACGCGGGCGATGAGGTCGCGACGGTCTTCACCAGCCAGCAGGGCGCGCTCGGCCTCGGCGTTGGGATAGCCCAGGGTCAGGCGCAGCAGGAAGCGGTCCAGCTGCGAGTCCGGCAGGGGGAAGGTGCCGGACATGTCCACCGGGTTCTGGGTGGCAATCACAAAGAACGGGTCCGGCAAGCTGTGGGTGACGCCATCCAGTGTCACCTGCTGCTCGGCCATCGCTTCGAGCAATGCGCTCTGTGTACGCGGCGGTGCGCGGTTGATCTCGTCAGCCAGCAGCAGGTTGCAGAACACCGGGCCCGGGTGGAACTGGAAGCTGCGGCTATGAGCTTCGTAAACCGAGATGCCGAGCACATCGGCGGGCAGCAGATCCGAGGTGAACTGCACGCGCTGGAACTGCAGGCCGAGGCTGGACGCCATGGCATGGGCCAGGGTGGTCTTGCCCAGGCCGGGCAGGTCTTCGATCAGCAGATGTCCGCTGGACAGCAGCGCGACAAAGGCCATCCGCACTTCCTGCGCTTTGCCCAGCAGTAGGGAATTGACCTGCTGTTGCGCCGCCGATAGGGACTGTAGTGTTACTTCGGTTAGCATTCCGGGCGGCGCCACGGTCATGGTCGTCTCGATATTTGGGCTGAAGGAAGTGTACGTGGCAATCAGGGGTGAACAACGCGCATACGTGACCTTCCTTGTGTTGTGGGTATTGGTCACCACCGCCAAGGTGCTGCTGGCATCGCAGCTTCCGTTGTTCGTGGATGAAGCGTTCTACTGGCAGGAAGGCCAGCATCTGGCCATGGCCTATTCGGATCTGCCCGGGCTCACCGCGTGGCTTACGCGGCTGGGCGTCGAGGTTGCCGGAGACCATCGCCTGGGCGTGCGCTTGCCGTTCCTGTTGATGGGCGCGGCATTGCCGTGGATGGTTGCCAGCATCTGCACACGCTGGTTTGGTGCACGCATGGGCTGGCGCGCCGGTTCGTTGGCCTTGTTGATGCCGTTGTCGGCAACGCTGGGCATCCTGGCGGTGCCGGACGTGCCGATGGCGATTGCGGCCCTGCTGTGCCTGGATGCCGGTGCGCGCCTGCTGCGCGGCGTGGGTGCGGGCGGTGCGTTGTTGCTGGCCTGTGGCTTGCTGATGGGCGCGTTGAGCCACTACCGCTTTATCGGCGTGATCGCGGTGGGCTTCATCACACTGCTGGTGTTGCCGGAAGGCCGCAAAATGCTGCGCGATCCGCGTGTGTGGATTGCTCTGTCAGTCGGCGTCGCGGCCTGGGTGCCGCTGCTGGCCTGGAACCTGGACAACCAGGATGCCGGCCTCAAATTCCAGCTGGTCGAACGTCACCCCTGGGCCTTCCAGTGGCAGGGTGTGTTGTTCCTGGTGATCCAGCCGTTGCTGGTGACGCCGCTGTTGTTTGCGGCGATGGCGGTGGTTGCCGGCAAGGGCTTGCGGCATGCGCAGGGCGGCTTCCATCATCTGCAATGGCGTTACTTCGCGCTGGTCGGTGCCACCTCGACCTTGCTGATCTTCCTGCTTGGCTTCTTCACCGATGTGGAGCGGGTCAGCTTCCATTGGCCACTGCCGGGCTATCTGGCATTGCTGGTCTGCGTGCCGGCGCTGCTCAGCCACTGGTCGCGTCGCTGGCGGCGCGCGCTGTGGGCGACGACCTCGTTGGGGCTGCTGCTGGCCATGAGTTATTACCTGTTGGCAGCCTCGCCCGCACTACGTGAGCACATGGCGGGCAGCAAGTACTACCCGCGGAATTTCGCCGGCTGGCAGCAACTGGCCGAAGGCGTGCGCGATGAGCTCTCGCAGATGCCGGAAGACAACGAGTTGCTGGCCGGCAGTTTCAAGGTGGGCGCGGAGCTGGGCTTCCGCCTCAATGATCCGAACATCAAGGTGCTGCCGCACGCGCTCAATGATAGGCACGGGCGTACCGCACAGCTGGCGCTGTGGAAGCTGATCAGCGATGGCAGCCGCTCCACGCCGGTGTTGTTGGTGTTGTCGCCGGGGGATCAGCGCTACCGCGATCTATTGGCGCATTACCACAAGGTCTGTGAGCTGGTGGGGCCGCTGCCGCCACCACGGGTGGTTTCGCTCGATCATGGATTCCAGCGCTTTCTGCTGTTCCGGTTGCCGGCGGAAAAACAGCCCGGGCCCTGCGTGACGCCGGCCATGGCGTGGGTGGAAACGCCGTTGGCAGGTCAGGCAGTGGATGGCGCGCTGGAAGTGACTGGCTGGGCCTTCAAGGACGGCGTGGGTCTTTCGCGGGTTGAGCTGCTGCTGGACGGCCGCAGCGCGGGCGACGCACGCTACGGGCGCGCCTTCGACGTGCGCCCGTTCTGGAAGATTTCCAACGACCCGCAGCATCCCAATACCGGCTTTGATGCGCGCCTGGATACGTCCGGCCTGAAGCCTGGCACCCATTGGCTGGGGCTGCGTCTGCATGGCAACGACGGCAGCGTGGAAACCTGGGCCGAACAGCCGTTCGAGATCAAATAAGGCTGGCCCGCGCCTGCATGTTGATGTGCGGGCGTGGGTTCCCGGTGCAGCCGCCGCAGGCTAGGGCAGCCGATAGCCGGCTTGCTGCAGCAGCACGGTAGCCCGGGTAAGCGAAGCGCACCCGGGGCTGTTGGCGGCAAACCTGGGTTGACGTTAGATCCTGGCTCCCGGGTGCGCTGCGCTTACCCGGGCTACTGGAAGCCGCCGGCTCTAGGGCAGTTGATAGCCGGCCAGTCGCAACAGGCGCGCGGTCTGGATCAATGGCAGGCCGATCAGGGCGGTAGGGTCGCTGTTCTCGATGGCCTCGAACAAGGTGATACCCAGCCCTTCGCATTTGAAGCTGCCAGCGCAATCCAGTGGCTGCTCGGCGTCGATATAGCGCTCGATTTCGGCGCTCTGCAGCGTGCGGAAGCGCACGCGGGTCAGATCGCTGGCCTGGTGGCGCGTAGTGCCGTCGCTTACGCAGACGGCGGTGTGGAACAGCACCTCGTGGCCGGACATCGCTGCCAGCTGCCTGCAGGCCGCCTCACGGGTGCCAGGTTTACCCAGCGGCTGCCCGTTCAGCTCTGCGACCTGATCCGAGCCAATGGCCCAGCTGCCGGGGTGCTGGCGGGCGATGACTTCAGCTTTGGCGGCGGCCAGGCGCTGCGCGAGCTGGGCCGGCAGGTCGCCGGGAAGCGGGGTTTCGTCCACCTCCGGGGCGGCCGAACTGAACGAAATCCTGAGCCGGTTAAGCAATTCAGCGCGATATCGTGATGTGGAGGCGAGAATCAGGGGCTTCATGTGTAAAAATACGCGGCTCGGGACGGCCAGTCTGCTGCGCCGCCACCGGTCTGACAATGTTTCCGTCGCTTTGGGTTTGACAGCGGCGTGGCTACTCCTTAACATTCTGCAGCTTATGTCCGCGAACGTACCCGAATTGCTGGATGCTTGGCGGATGGTCATAGCGCGCAGGCGCTTTGACGGCCAGGTGCCTTTGTCCGAATTGACCCGCTTGCAGGGTCTGGTTGCCGATACTGAAGGCCAGTGCACGTATTCACTGGAATTCGATCGAGACAACATCCTGCAGGTGTCGTACGTCGATCTGACCATCGATACCGAGCTGCCCTTGATCTGTCAGCGCACCATGCAGCGTTTCCTGCTGCCGGTGTCGATCAGGCAGCGCTTGGGCTTGATCAAGGACGAAGAAGAAGAATCTGCGCTTCCAGAGGAATACGAAGCGATGCTGGTGCCGGAAGACGGCAACCTGCGTCCGCTGGATCTTGTGGAAGACGAGTTGGTGTTGGCGGTGCCGGTGGTAGCGCTGGCGCCAGGAAGCGAGGCAGTCGAACAGGACTTCACCGCGACCGAAGAAGAATTGAGCAAGGCCAATCCCTTTGCGGCATTGGCAGCGCTGAAGAAATAATTGCGGCCGGTAATCGTCGGCGGCTGCGGCGAAAGCGAGTAGTGCTGGACGCTGGCGTCCTGTGCAATTAAACGACGAAGCAAACGAAACCGAGTTTGGAGCAATCCCATGGCTGTGCAGAAATCCCGTGTTACCCCGTCCCGCCGCGGCATGCGTCGTGCCCACGACGCCCTGAGCGCAAAGCAGCTGTCCACCGATCCGACCACCGGTGAAGTGCATCTGCGTCACCACATCACTGCTGACGGTTTCTACCGTGGCAAGAAGGTGATCACGACCAAGTCGACCCTGGTCGCTGAAGAAGATTGATTTGTGACGGCTACCGCCACCTGAGTGTGGCGGTTGTTGCGCCGATTCTTCCGGAGCCGCCTGCGGGCGGCTTCGCGCAATAGGAAACAGCATGAGCAAGCGGATCTACTCGAGGATCGCGGGCACTGGTAGTTATTTGCCCGAGAAAGTGTTGACCAACGATGATCTGACCAAGATTGTCGAGACGACCAACGAGTGGATTGAGTCGCGCACGGGTATCCGTGAGCGGCACATCGCTGCCGAAGGCGAAACCACCAGTGACCTGGGCTACCACGCCGCCATGCGCGCGCTGGAAGCTGCCGGTATTGAGGCCTCGCAGCTGGACATGATCATCGTGGGTACCACCACGCCGGATCTTATTTTCCCGTCTACCGCTTGCTTGATCCAGGCCCGCCTTGGTGCGGCAGGTTCGGCGGCGTTTGACGTCAATGCGGCGTGTTCGGGCTTCCTTTTTGCCCTGAGCGTGGCCGACAAATTCATTCGCAGCGGTGATGCCAAGCACGTCCTGGTGATCGGCGCGGAAACCCTGACCCGTATCGTCGACTGGACTGACCGCACCACCTGCGTGTTGTTCGGCGATGGCGCGGGCGCCGTCGTGCTCAAGGCCGACGAAGACACCGGCATTCTCAGCACCCATCTGCATGCCGACGGCAGCAAGAAGGAGCTGCTGTGGGATCCGGTTGGTGTATCGGTCGGCTTCGACAAGCCAGGCCACATCGTCATGAAGGGCAACGACGTGTTCAAGTACGCCGTCAAGGCGCTGGACTCGGTTGTTGATGAAACCCTGCAGGCCAATGGGCTGGACAAGTCCGACCTGGATTGGCTGATCCCGCACCAGGCCAATCTGCGCATCATCGAAGCCACGGCCAAGCGCCTGGACATGCCGATGGACCGCGTGGTGGTGACGGTGGACAAGCACGGCAATACCTCGTCCGGCTCGGTGCCGCTGGCACTGGACGCAGCGATCCGTTCGGGTCGTGTCGAGCGCGGCCAGCTGTTGCTGCTGGAAGCCTTCGGCGGCGGTTTCACCTGGGGCTCGGCGCTGCTGCGCTACTAAGCGCCTCCCTGATTGAGATAAAAAAACGGGCAGCCAATGGCTGCCCGTTTTGTTTAGGGCACCTGTAGTGCCGAGCCATGCTCGGCAGAGGCTTCACCAGCCAACCCATCAGCCCCAAGCTTCTTGTAGGAGCGGCGTAAGCCGCGAAGCCACAACTGCATGACGCAGCCAAAAGCCAACCCCTCCCCAGCCCTCCCCTTCGCTACGCGAAAGGGAGGGGGCGATGTAGTGCCGAGCCATGCTCGGCAGAGGCTTCACCAACCAACCCATCAGGCCCAAGCTTCTTGTAGGAGCGGCGTAAGCCGCGAAGCCACAACTGCATGACGCAGCCAAAAGCCAACCCCTCCCCAGCCCTCCCCTTCGCTACGCGAAAGGGAGGGGGCGA
>NZ_JBRRBO010000043.1:0-38298 GCF_056756175.1 Stenotrophomonas sp. STEN240
ATGCTCGGCAGAGGCTTCACCGGTAATGCCCCAGCCGAGCATGGCTCGGCACTACAGGGGCATTTCCGGCATTTCCTGCTTCGCGGCTCACGCCGCTCCTACAGATAGATGCGCGTTGTGCCCTGCGGGGCATCATCGATGATGGCGTGCGGCACAAAGCGTGCGCTGTCGCGGGTGATGCGGCTGTTGTCCTCACGGATGCCGACGCCACAGGCGCGGTCGCCCACCACCCAGCTACCCACCAGCGGATAGTTGCCGTCGAACACCGGCAACGCATGGAATGCCTGACGAATGCTGGGGCCGGTGTACGGGCCTTCGCTTTCCTGCCAGCTACCGTCGCTCATGTGCATCGCCACGTTGGCACCTTCGCGCGAATGCAGCGGCTTGCGCACCCAACCGGCCGGCAAGGCACTGCCGTCGTCGAAGTAACATTCCAGCAGATTCGGGTGGCCACGGTGGCGCTGCCACAACAACGGCAGGATGCCCTTGTTGCTCAACACCGCCTTCCATGCCGGCTCCAGCAACTGCACGCCCGAACGCGGCAAGGCCGCGCCGAATTCCTCGCGCATCAGATCTTCCAGCGGGTACAGCTTGAACAGGCTGCCGATCACCACGTCATCCAGATCGGTGAAGCGGCCGTCAGCCGACAAGCCGATATCTTCGATGGCAATCGCCGCCGCATGCAGCCCGGCCTGGGCCGCGCAATCGCGCAGATAGGCGACCGTGCCCTGGTCTTCCTCCGACTCCCCAACCGCGCTGAAATACAGCGGCGGCGGCAGGCGTGAGGTCAACTCGGCAAACCGCTCCACCAGGGTTTCGTGGATGGAATTGAACTGATCGGCCTGCTGCGGCAAAACGCCACGGTTGCGCTGGTCTTCCAACCATTGCCACTGGAAGAAAGACGCTTCGTACAGCGAGGTTGGCGTGTCGTAGTTCAGCTCGTACAGCTTGGCCGGGCCATTGCCGTCATAGGCAAAATCCAGGCGACCGTAGAGGTGCGGGTCGCGGCGGCGCCAGCTTTCGGCTATCCAGTCGCGGAACGCTTCCGGGATGGCCAGCTGCGCCATCAGCGCCTCGCTGCCCACCACTTCGCCCACCAGATCCAGCGCCATCGCATGCAGCTCGGCGCTGGGGTCTTCGATATCGTTTTCGATCTGGCGCAGGGTGAACGCGTAATACGCGCTTTCATCCCAGTACGGCGCACCGTCGATGGTGTGGAAACGGAACCCTGCCTCAGCGGCACGGTCCCGCCAGTTGCTGCGTTCGGCAATTGCTACACGCTTCACTGCATCAACCGCCGACGCTGCTGCGGCCGCCGCTGCGCGCACCAAAACCACCACGGCTGGCGGTTACGGCACGGTTCGGGGTGGCGTTGACCGGAGCCAGGCCGGCCTTGCCAGCACCAATGCCACTACCGGTGTTCAAACCACCGCTGCCACCCGGTGCAGCCGGCTTGGCCCAGCCATTTGCCTTGTCCTTGAACGCCGGCTGCGAGGCCGGCGGTGCGGCCACAGCGCCACGGCTGCCGTTGAGCATCTGCGACATGAAGAAGCCCATCATCATCGGGCCGATGAACGAGGTGCCGGCGCTGGTCTGCTGCTGCACGCACTGCTCGGCCGGGTATTCCTTGGCGCACTCTTCCTTGCTGGCGTACTTGGGCGCGGCATCGGCAGACTGCTTCTGCGCGGTGGCAAATGCCTCGCGGCAGCTGGACGGATCGCCGGTCGCTTCGCTGCAGGCTTCCACCGAGGTGTACAGCCCTTCCTGCGTCTGCACGGCCTCTTCCTTCTGGCAGGCGGTCAGCAGCAGCGGCACGGCGCTCATCAGCACCAGTGCGGTGGCCTTGGATCGCTTCATGGTCGGTTCCCCGTCAATTTGATCCCCAATAATGCCCGATGAAGGCTACAAGACGGAAACCGGATAACTCCCGAAGCTGAATCGGATTTCGGGTGATGTATTGGAAATGCTTGGGGCGACTGGCTTTCCGGTATTTCCTTGCTGTTAGCGCTATTCAGCGCGTGGGCGCTGATGGTGCGATGGAAATGCAGAATCCAGAGCACCCCTCCCCAACCCTCCCCTGCGCTGCGCGCAAGGGAGGGGGCAGAAGCGGCTGCGCTGCGATCTGGACGACCGCAGCAAACAGCCCCCTCCCTTGCGCGCAGCGCAGGGGAGGGTTGGGGAGGGGTGCGTTTGCCTTCGCCTTCGCCTTCGCCTTCGTCTCTGACTTCAACTTCGACTCTGGCCCCGGCGCCACCAGAACCCTGGCAGCCTGCCACCAACATCCAGCCAACCGCCCCTTTTCCGCCCTTCCCTTTCCCCACCCGATGGTTGCAGCTGCAACCGGGAACTTCATGCAGAATCAATCGCACTGCACTTCTGCACGACCGCCCCGCTCGCTCGCCATGCCTGAATACCGTTCGAAAACCTCCACCGCTGGCCGCAACATGGCCGGCGCCCGCGCCCTGTGGCGTGCCACCGGCATGACCGATGGCGACTTCCACAAGCCCATCGTCGCGGTGGTCAATTCCTTCACCCAGTTCGTGCCCGGCCACGTGCACCTGAAGGACCTCGGCCAGCTCGTGGCGCGCGAGATCGAAGCCGCCGGTGGCGTGGCCAAGGAATTCAACACCATCGCCGTGGATGACGGCATCGCCATGGGCCATGACGGCATGCTGTACTCGCTGCCCAGCCGCGAGATCATCGCCGACTCGGTCGAATACATGGCCAATGCGCACTGCGCCGATGCGCTGGTATGCATTTCCAACTGCGACAAGATCACCCCAGGCATGTTGATGGCCGCGCTGCGCCTGAACATCCCTGCGGTGTTCGTGTCCGGCGGCCCGATGGAAGCCGGCAAGACCAAACTGGCCGACCACAAGCTCGACCTGATCGATGCGATGGTGGCTGCCGGCGATGACAGCATCAGCGATGAGCAGGTAGCCGCGATCGAGCGCAGCGCCTGCCCCACCTGTGGCTCGTGCTCGGGCATGTTCACCGCCAACTCGATGAACTGCCTGACCGAAGCATTGGGCCTGTCGCTGCCTGGCAACGGCACCGTCGTGGCCACCCACAGTGACCGCGAGGCACTGTTCAAGCGTGCTGGCCGCCTCATCGTCGAACTGTGCCACCGCTGGTATGGCGGCGAAGAAGCCAACGTGCTGCCGCGTGGCATCGCTACCTTCGAAGCCTTCGAAAACGCGATGACGCTGGATATCGCCATGGGCGGTTCCACCAACACCATCCTGCACCTGCTCGCCGCCGCGCAGGAAGCCGAAGTCGCTTTCGACCAGCGCGACATCGACCGCCTGTCACGCAGTGTGCCGCAGCTGTGCAAAGTGGCGCCGAACACGCAGAAGTACCACATCGAAGACGTGCACCGCGCTGGCGGCATCATGGCCATTCTCGGCGAGCTGGCCCGCGGCGGCCTGCTGCACACCGATGCCTCCACCGTGCACAGCCGCACGCTGGGTGCGGCCATCGCGGAATGGGACGTCACCCAGACCCAGGATGAAGCGGTACACACCTTCTACAAGGCCGGCCCGGCAGGCATTCCAACCCAGGTGGCTTTCAGCCAGTCCACGCGCTGGCCGTCATTGGACGTGGACCGCGCCGAAGGCTGCATCCGCGATGTTGCCCACGCCTTCTCCAGCGAAGGTGGCTTGGCCGTGCTGTACGGCAACCTCGCCGCCGACGGCTGCGTGGTGAAGACCGCCGGTGTGGACGAATCCATCCACGTATTCGAAGGCAATGCGCGCGTCTACGAAAGCCAGGATGCGGCTGTCAAAGGCATCCTCGGCAACGAAGTAAAGGCCGGCGACGTGGTGGTGATCCGCTACGAAGGCCCCAAGGGCGGCCCGGGCATGCAGGAAATGCTGTACCCGACCAGTTACCTCAAATCCAAGGGCATGGGCAAAGCCTGCGCCCTGCTCACCGACGGTCGTTTCTCCGGTGGCACCTCGGGCCTGAGCATTGGCCATTGCTCGCCGGAAGCCGCAGCCGGCGGTGCCATCGGCCTGGTGCGCGACGGCGACCGCATCCTGATCGACATCCCGCAGCGCGGCATCAACCTGCTGGTGGATGATGCCGAACTCGCACGTCGTCGCAGCGAGCAGGACGCCAAGGGCTGGAAGCCGGCCGAAGCGCGCTCGCGCAAGGTCACCACGGCACTGAAGGCGTACGCCCTGCTCGCGACCAGCGCCGACAAGGGTGCCGTGCGCGACAAGGCGTTGCTGGACGGTTGATTGCCGCCATCACACCGGGAGTAACACTCCCGGTAGCCGGTCCAAGGGGCTGAGCAGACCTCCCGCACCCCGCCCAAGCAGGTGCGTATAGATCTGGGTGGTAGCGACATCCTTATGCCCCAGTAGCTCCTGCACCGTACGAATGTCGTGACCAGCCTCCAGCAGATGCGTCGCAAAGGAGTGACGCAAGGAATGGCAGGTTGCAGGCTTTGCGATGCTCGCCGTGGCCCGTGCCAATTTCACCGCATGCTGCAATGGCTCTTCGCTGACGTGATGCCGCCCGATTGCCCTGGTTCGCGGATCGGTAGACATCCGCGCAGAAGGGAACAGGTATTGCCAACCCGGCTCCGCGTTTGCATTCGGATACTTGCGTGCCAGCGCATAGGGCAACTGTGCCCGGCCCATTCCTCCATCGGTATCCGCGCGATGCATCAACAACGCCCGTTCGCGTTGCCGCAGCAACCGCTCACAGAGCGAGATGGGCAGCGGCACACGTCGGTCCTTGTTGCCCTTGCCACTACGCACACAGATCTCGTTGCGCCCGAAATCCACGTCCTTGATGCGAAGCCGAACACACTCCATCAAGCGCATACCCGTGCCGTACAGAAGTTGAGCCATCATCGCCGTTTGCCCCTCAGGAATGGCTTGCAGCAATCGCGCAACCTCCTCCTGTGACAAAACAACCGGAAGACGACGCGGCCGCTTGGCGCGTACGACCTGATCCAGGCGCGGCAGCTCCATGTCCAGCACCACGCGATAGAGAAACAGCAACGCCGACAGCGCCTGGTTCTGGGTAGAAGCCGACACGTTTCTCACCGTCGCCAGACGGGTCAGAAAGTCCCCGACTTCAGCAGCACCAAGCTCCTGCGGATGGCGTTTGCCATTGGCAAGGATGAAGCGCCGTATCCAGCCAACGTAAGCCTGCTCAGTGCGCAAGCTATAGTGCCGGACCCGGATATGCTCCCTTACCCGATCCAGTAATCGCGGGGATTTAGCGGCTTTTACACCCGCTGAAACAGGGGCATATTCCATATCACGACCTCCGAGCAGTAATAAGCTTGGAGATTGATATGGCGATGCGGGCTCAAGAATCCCGCAAGCCACTGTTTCTTTGTGAGAATTTCCCGGTTCAAACGCGACACAAAAGTGGGCATACTCGGCTTTACACCGCCTTGGGGCGGTCTACTAAGAGTTAAGCGGCGGTGTGTTGGGTGGCTGGCCCTTCTTCTTTCGGCAGCAACGTCGGCAAGTCACTGGTCGGCTTCGGGTAAGAGTTCCAACCGTTCCTGGCACCGGCAAGTTCGTCACTTCGCCTTACGCTTCATTGCTTTGCCGCAATCATTTCATCGCACTTCGGCGGCAGCGCTCGGCAAGGTTTCCCGAGCAAGCTCCACCCCGCAAGCTGTGGCATGATCGGCTCGCGTTGGGTTGCACAAGCGAGGCAGCATTGGTCCGGTATTTGGTAAGTGGCCACAGCCGCCTAACAGTTCATTCAAGCCGAACTCGCTGCGCGAGTCGGCTTAATTCCAGAGTTAGGCGGCAATGGAGCAGATCCTCACCTTTGAGATAGATGACTTTTCTGCCATCGTCAACGACGTGAGCGTTCCCGTTCATTTGGGGATTCTCAAGGACTCGTCAGGCTATTTCCTTGTCAGCTCTTCACCCCTTGGGGGCGATTCCTTCAACGGAGACACGTGGCACATATCAGTCGCTGACGCGTTCGCCCAAGCACAGATGCAGTTCGGTGTTTTGCAAGGCAGGTGGCGCATGGTTGCCGCCTAACAGTTCATTCAAGCCGAACTCGCTTCGCGAGTCGGCTTAATTCCAGAGTTAGGCCTATCAATCAGTAATCCGCCATTAGGAGAAATTGTGAGCAACAACATTGATGACATCATCCGCCGAAACAATCAATTACTCATCAATCAGGCGGGATTCCGGACCTGCAAACTCAAGGCTACCGCTACACAACATGTACTTTCCTATGAGTTTTCTAGCGGCGCAGATGCAGAGACATTTAAGCAACAGCGTGAGTTACTGGCAGCCTCAAATGGAATGAGATATGTAATCGAGAACAGCGAACCACATGTAGTCCTTGAGTATCGCATCACAACCTAAACCATCACAGTGCTACTCCTACGGCCAGCAAGGCCTAACAGTTCATTCAAGCCGAACCCGCTTCGCGGGTCGGCTTAATTCCAGAGTTAGGCGCAAGATTGCCATGACAGACTCTCCAGAGCAGCGGTATCAAGAGACGGTAACGTGCGAGCCACGCCAGGATGAGGGGCTCATCTTCATCAAGGTCGTAGCAATGCCTCATGAGGGTGCAGTGGAGTTCGACGTGGCGCAGGCCCGTTCGTTTGCACAGCAAATACTATTGGCAGTCGATGTTGTTGAGGCTGGCTGGGTAGGCAAATCAATGGGGCCACAGGATGCTTGCGGCGCCTAACAGTTCATTCAAGCCGAACCCGCTTCGCGGGTCGGCTTAATTCCGGAGTTAGGCATCTTGGGAAGAACCAACGACACTTCAACGAACCGCAGACGGCTCCTCGCCAGCGAAGCCGCAGCCTGTGTCTACTGCTTCATAGAGTTCGCACCGAGCTCCATTGTTGAGTGGTGCGATGAGGAAGATAAGACCGCAATCTGTCCGCACTGCGGAGTAGATGCGGTCGTTGGTTTCGATGGGCCCGTTGACCGCGCCTGGCTAGAGGCTGCTCATCGCCGAGCTTTTGGCTAGCATGGGCCCTAACAGTTCATTCAAGCCGACGCCGCTTCGCGGCGCGGCTTAATTCCGGAGCTAGGCCCTGCATGACAGACTCCCGCAAACCTGAGATTACTTTCGCAGCTGCGAGGGTGCTTGCGTCCAACAATTGCAGCCAGCTCTCAGACGATCACCTGGAAGCAGAACACTGCTGGATATTCTTTAGCCTCAATCGCGGCGATTGGGCCACTGCCGTGTCACGGCACGGTCGAGTCAGCTCGGTATACGATCTGCGAGATGACTCACAAAAGATGCGGGATTACTTGTCCATGTTTTCTGCGTACTGTTCCGGCAACAGAGAGGTTACGGATGGGCTACTGCGTGATTTCATGCAAAAGTACTATCCCGCTGGGGCCTAACAGTTCATTCAAGCCGAACCCGCTCCGCGGGTCGGCTTAATTCCAGAGTTAGGCGGCGGTGTGTTGGTTGGCTGGCCGTTCTTCTTTCAGCAGCAACATTGGCAAGTCACCGGTCGGCTCCGGGTAACAGTTCCAATTGTTCCTGGCACCGGCTAGCTCGCCACTTCGTCTTACGCCTCACCGCCGTGCCGCAATCATTTCACCGCACTTCGGTGGCAACGCTCGGCAAGGTTTTCCGGGCGAGCTCCATCCCGCAGGCTGTGGCATGATCGGCTCGCGTTGAGTTGTACAAGCAGGGTAGCTTTGGGCGGGGGTTCGGTCAGTCGCCACAGCCGCCTAACAGTTCATTCAAGCCGACGCCGCTACGCGGCGCGGCTTAATTCCAGAGTTAGGCGCCACTGCAGCTATGACTAATTTTTGGGGTCCCGTTTCGGCAACCGATTGGCATGCCATACCGTGCATAGTCGGCCGGCCAGCGACTGAGGCTGATGTTGCGGCCGGCTCTGCCGTCTTCTATGTGCCAGGTGGTTCCACTCCAGCTCCACTGAGCCTTCCATGCTGTGCAGTTCAGCTACTGGAGGATGGCTCTGAGCAGCCTATCGTCATAGTCCAGGCAGAGCTCACGCAGCAGGGCACCATCTTGGGTGTACGGCCACTATCCGGAGGTAATGGCGTCTGCATGTCCGCAGAAGTTCGGTTGCTTCCTGCCGGCTTCGGATCGTAGGGTTGCGCCTAACAGTTCATTCACGAACCCGCTGCGCGGGTCGGCTTAATTCCGGAGTTAGGCATGCCGAAAACACGCAGCGGAGCCGAAGTAGCTGCAGGCAAGTTGGTGTCGGCGGTCCAGAAGGAATGGGGTTCAGAGCTGGGTACCTCAGCCGCAGGTACTACGGAACATGTCCTAAGTCTGGCGCACAAATTGCTTCAAGCTACGAAAGCCGGAAACCTCAATCGCGCATTGAGCTCGGCTACCGTCTCCCAGTTCCTGGGAGAGTTATGGGTCATGCGTCACCCAGCAATTCAGCCCGCAGTCCAAAGACTTGAATCCCTTGTAGTTCGAGATCAGGATACCTAACAGTTCATTCAAGCCGAACTCGCTCCGCGAGTCGGCTTAATTCCGGAGTTAGGCGGCGGTGTGTTGGTTGGCTGGCCGTTCTTCTTTCAGCAGCAACATTGGCAAGTCACCGGTCGGCTCCGGGTAACAGTTCCAATTGTTCCTGGCACCGGCTAGCTCGCCACTTCGTCTTACGCCTCACCGCCGTGCCGCAATCATTTCACCGCACTTCGGTGGCAACGCTCGGCAAGGTTTTCCGGGCGAGCTCCATCCCGCAGGCTGTGGCATGATCGGCTCGCGTTGAGTTGTACAAGCAGGGTAGCTTTGGGCGGGGGTTCGGTCAGTCGCCACAGCCGCCTAACAGTTCATTCAAGCCGACGCCGCTACGCGGCGCGGCTTAATTCCAGAGTTAGGCGCAAGATTGCCATGACAGACTCTCCAGAGCAGCGGTATCAAGAGACGGTAACGTGCGAGCCACGCCAGGATGAGGGGCTCATCTTCATCAAGGTCGTAGCAATGCCTCATGAGGGTGCAGTGGAGTTCGACGTGGCGCAGGCCCGTTCGTTTGCACAGCAAATACTATTGGCAGTCGATGTTGTTGAGGCTGGCTGGGTAGGCAAATCAATGGGGCCACAGGATGCTTGCGGCGCCTAACAGTTCATTCAAGCCGAACCCGCTTCGCGGGTCGGCTTAATTCCGGAGTTAGGCGGCGGTGTGTTGGGCTGGCTCGCCCTTCTTCTTTCGGCAGCAACATCGGCAATTCACTGGTCGGCTCCGGGTATCAGTTCCAACTGTTCCTGGTATCCGCAAGCTCGCCACTTCGCCTTACGCCTCACTGCCCTTCCGCAATCATTTCATCACACCTCGGCGGCAACGCTCGGCAAGGTTTCCTGGGCAAGCTCCGTCCCGAGAGCTGTGGCATGATCGGCTGGCGTTGGGTTGCATAAGCAAGGCAGCATTGGCACGGGGTCGGCAAGTGGCCACAGCCGCCTAACAGTTCATTCAAGCCGACGCCGCTACGCGGCGCGGCTTAATTCCGGAGTTAAGCGGCGGTGTGTTGGGTGGCTGGCCCTTCTTCTTTCGGCAGCAACGTCGGCAAGTCACTGGTCGGCTTCGGGTAAGAGTTCCAACCGTTCCTGGCACCGGCAAGTTCGTCACTTCGCCTTACGCTTCATTGCTTTGCCGCAATCATTTCATCGCACTTCGGCGGCAGCGCTCGGCAAGGTTTCCCGAGCAAGCTCCACCCCGCAAGCTGTGGCATGATCGGCTCGCGTTGGGTTGCACAAGCGAGGCAGCATTGGTCCGGTATTTGGTAAGTGGCCACAGCCGCCTAACAGTTCATTCAAGCCGAACTCGCTGCGCGAGTCGGCTTAATTCCAGAGTTAGGCGTCATGGAAGATTCCAAGATTCACCAAATTTGGGCTGATCTCGTATGCGGCGATCATCACTGCTGCTTTTGTGGAGCATGGATAGAGCAGGACCTGCAACCAATCATGTTGCCGCTCGCTGGAGACGCCATTCAAGCCCTCAGCGCTCACGGCTCCTGCTTAAAGCAGCGCCTTGATAGAGCTGTTCCGTATCTTTCTCCCAGCGAGGCGCGCGAGTGATGACGCCTAACAGTTCATTCAAGCCGAACTCGCTGCGCGAGTCGGCTTAATTCCGGAGTTAGGCATCAATGGCGAGATCTCTGGCATTTGCATATGCACTTTCTCTCATCGCCCTAGCGGCGATGGTCGCGCTCGGCCGTGGCCTGCTTCCTAAGCCGGATGGTTTCACCACCTCCTTTTACATGAGCTTAGTGGGCTTGCTCATGTTGCCGGCATCCGTCATGTTCTTTCGGGGTAGTCGTTTGTCGTCCGGGCCGCTTCGCAAGCTCTTAGCCTATGCGCTGTCAGCCGTTACCGCGTTTCTGGGCATGGGATCGTCAGCCGCTGTCATACTTGTCCTACTGGGCGCGGCCAAATCTGGTTGATGCCTAATAATTCATTCAAGCCGAACCCGCTTCGCGGGTCGGCTTAATTCCAGAGTTAGGCACCGCACCCAATGTCTCGGCCAATTTCAAAATCAGAGGCGTTGGTCTTGGAGCGTGTATTGGCTGTGGGCGCTCTAACTCCTATATCTCAGGAGGTTCTGGCGTCCATCCACTCGCTTCACGTCACCGCAGCGTGCAAATGCGGCTGTGCCACGGTTTGGTTCGGACCTGACGGAGACGCAACTATTGGGAAAAATATCGCGGAGGCCGTAGCATTGAGCGGTCGTCAAAAAATTGTGATCATCGTTTGGGCTCAAAATGGCGCCATTGCGGGCCTTGAGTTGGTCGGGTATGGAAAGGTGCCGCTTCCAAATCCGCTAACTATTAGGAGCTACAGTGACGCCTGACAGTTCATTCAAGCCGAACTCGCAGCGTGGGCTAAATTCAGGAATTAGGCGACCAAATGAAAGTCCTACATGCTTTCGCAACCCTTCTATTCTTGGCCGCGCTCTGCCTTTACGTCGTCTCATCCAGCACGGGGGCATGGCTGCTTGGCGGCATTGGCATCGCGCTAGAGATTGTTGCGTGGATTATCGCACTGACTTCCAGAGAACCAGCTGCGCCGGACAGTAATGCCACTTGATGGCATCGCCGCTACCATCAACGGCTGGACAATCAATGCGTGCAGTACCAAGCCTGCCACCTAACATTTCAATCAAGCCGAACCCGCCGCGCTGAACGGCTTAATTCGGAAGTTAGGCATCGTATAGACGTTCCCGCGAGACAACAGACCAACTCACCGCCAGCCCATATGACCCATTTGTATCGCTACATACCAATCTGGCGTCGTGTACAAAGCGGCGCAGTTCTCTATCGCGTTTTTGAGGTTGTCGGCATTGGATTTACTGTGCAAAGCAAAGACTTCTTCTACGCGAACCCACCAGCATACCTGTTTGCAGCTTATGTCATCACGCTAAGCCTGGCGCTTCAATCGAATGCTCGGTCGCCCAACAAGCAACCCAACCTCAGCCGATAGTCGCTACCCGTCCGGTCACCCAGGGCTGCTCATGGATTCTGCGTTCCTTGAGCTTGTTCACTCCCATTGGTTCCAGACTGCAGGCTGATGGTTCAACAAAGCCAATGCCCGTCACCGCTTGGCTTGACTCAGCGATGAGCGGTGATCACGCTCGTTGCAGCAGGTCGCTCCGTATTCGTCACCGGCTATAGTCCTTCCGAACCCGAAGTCCCCTGTGATTTCAACCGGAGAACTGCTGATGGGAAAACTCATCCTCAACGCGGCCATTACCGTCAACGGCGCTTTCGAAGCACCGTCACCTGCGCCCGCCGGCTGGCTCGTACTGGATCCGGACAGTCAGCAGGCCTCGCTGGATATGTGGCAAGCCGCCGATGCAATGGTACTGGGGCGCAAGACCTATGAAGGCTTGGCCGCTGCCTGGCCCCAGCTTGTGGCTGTCCCGGGATACGAAGCGTATGCGCGGCGGATGAACAGCATGCCAAAGTATGTAGCGTCGCGATCATTGAGCGGCCCGCTGAGCTGGAACGCCACGTTGCTTGAAGGCGGCCTGGCCGACAGCATTTCGCGCCTGAAGGCGCAGCATGAGGGCAACCTCATTATCTCCGGCGCTGGTGAGCTGGCCCGCGACCTCGCAACGCATAAACTCATCGATGAGTTCTGGTTCACGGTAAGCCCCTACCTCTGGTCAGCCGGCCCCCGAATTTTCGACCAACTGGGCTCCATTGCGTTGGAGCTCATCGGTACCAGAACTTTCTCCGGGGGCATCGTGCAACTCTGCTACCGGCCTGGCCAGGCGGACGCGCGCCACGGTCAGGGTGGATGTTGAACTGCGATTGGCAGAGTACATTGCATTCACGATCACCCGTCTCGGTGGCCGCAGCGGGGCTCGCTGACAGTTGGATTCAGGCGCAGCCTGCAGCGCTGGCTCTGCCACGTTCGAACTCGCAACTCCGCCACAATCATTCAGCCCAGGAGATTCAGCATGAAGCGCGTAACCGGCATTGGCGGCATCTTCTTCAAGTCGAGCGATCCCAAGGCCTTGTCCGCCTGGTATCGGGAGCACCTTGGGTTGGATGTCAGTGACTGGGGTGGCGCGGTGTTTCAATGGGGCGGCGCCGACAGCCCGGCGGGTGCAACGATCTGGAGTCCGTTTGCCGCCGACACCGACTACATGGCGCCCTCGCATGCACCGTTCATGATCAATTTCCGCGTCGATGATCTGGATGCATTGCTCGCGGCGTTGCGCAGCGAAGGCTGCGATGTGGTGGGCGAGCCGCAGAGTTCCGAGCAGGGGAAATTCGGCTGGGTGATGGACCCGGAAGGCAACAAGGTCGAACTCTGGGAGCCGCCTGCCGGGCAGTAGCCTGCACTCACGCCTGTCGCCCATCACGGTGCAGGCGTTGCCATCGGCTGCACCACATCCGCTCCTGCCGCTGCCTCCGGCACATTGTGTTTTCGCAGCACGGCCGCAGTAGCGATGAGCGCCGGCAGTCCGAACTCAACGCACTGGCGCGCACGCTGTCAGCAGAATCCGGCGGCATCCGTCCTGCGTGGGCAATGCACAAACGCAGCATGTCGCGCCGGCGATCAACTGCGGTCTGCTTACATGCCGTAGCTGCGCCGCCTCATGCCCAGCGATAACAAGGCGATCCGGCAAAACTCTCGTATCCTCTCGGCTCCAAAACATAACGGCGTCCATCGCGATGCGCTTGCATCGTCAAGCGATAGGCAGATGTTTCAGCGAGCGACGGCACTGGGTTGATTCCTGTTTCGTTCCAGCCTGGTAGCCATAGGAGAGCTTCATGCACGACGGGCGCCGCTCCCGCAAAACCGGCTGCACCGACTTCTGCCATTTCGATACACAAAAGAAATGCGAAGCAGCAGTGCTACGGCGCGAGCTGACCCTGCTGCACCTGATTCCTGAAGAACTGGGTGGCAGTAGCCAGACGCAGAACAAGATATTTGTACCCTTATGGGTGGCGGAACAGAAGCGCAGGATCGACCTGGTCACCGTGTTGCCGATGATGCGTGCCGGCAAACTGCATCGCTATGAAGCCATACCGGTCTTTCGCGGCAGCAGCTTTGTCCCTGCGGAGATTGCCATCCATGCGCAGGACCCGGCCGGCTTTGCCACCACCATCGATATCTGTTGACTGCCGCAGTGCGTCACCGGCAGTGCACGAGAATCAACGACCAACAAGGATGTAGTCATGGGATGGGACATCACCTATCACCCGATCGCAGAAGACGAGATTCGCTCCATCTACTTTGCCGGCATTGAAGACCCGCTTTTCTACAAAACGCTGCTGCCACGCTTTGGCGTGGACGCCTTCTATGCAGAGCAACTGCGCCTGCGCTTCGACGAAGCACGCAAGATCGACGACGGCGTTTCCTTTGCCCGAGGCCATGCCTATTACGCGGCGATCATCTGCGGGTTTCTGCGCCAACATCATTACATCCGCGGCGGTGGCTTCTCGTTCCTGTTGAAGGACGCGTTGATGGCCGGCTACGTCGGCGACTGGAAGCGGCTGGTTCCGGAGCGTCTGCAACATCTGCATTTCGACAACTGCTTGACCCAGAATTATTGCGGCGGCGCCTATCTGCCCCTTCAAAGCCTCAAGCGCCTGCGCAGCGACTACCACCGCAATGCACGCGTCCGCGCACAGATGGACGATGTGTTCTCGCATGGGCGGCTGCATGTCTTCTGGCTGGCGCTGGATGCGGCGATCAGCGCCGGACTGGGTCTGATCGAGGCTTCGGAGGTGGTGGAACCCAGCCCGTTCAATCTCAACGAAAGCCGCAGCCTGTCCAATCTGTACAACTGCCACCCTGACGGCGCCCTGCTTTATGCCGAGGCTGCCGCGCAGCAGCTGGGTCAGGCCTTGCAGGAAAACCGGGACAGCTTGCCCGTCAAGCGCCCAGGCAGGTTTTCCCGGCTGTTCGGCAAATAGCTCGCATGCGGCAGCGCTCTCGACAAGGATGTGGGAGTGCCGCCGCCCCAGCCGGCCAGCAGCTTGTCGACCGCGGCCGCGCCGGCCATTCTTCGTCGCGGCGGGGTTACCCGGCTGCCTGCCACGGCAGGCCGAGGCGGTTGTTCAATCGAGCTGGCGCCACTGCCCCGGCTGAAGGTCTTCCAGGGCATACGGCCCCATCACCGCCCGCACCAGCCGCAACGTGGGCAAACCAACAGCAGCGGTCATGCGCCGCACCTGACGGTTGCGGCCTTCGCGCAGGGTGATGGCCAGCCAGCTGTCCGGCACGGTCTTGCGGAAGCGTACCGGCGGCGTGCGCTCCCAGAGCTTGGGCGCGGCCGGCAGCAGTTCAACGCGGGCAGGCAAGGTTGGGCCGTCATTGAGCTGCACACCATCACGCAGCGCCTGCAGCTTGTCTTCGCTTGGCTCGCCTTCCACCTGCACCCAATAGGTCTTGGCTTGCTTGTGGCGCGGGTCGGTCAAGCGATGGGCGAGAGTGCCGTCATCGGTGAGCAGCAACAGGCCTTCGCTGTCGTAATCCAGGCGGCCGGCCGCATACACATTGGCGGGCAAACCGAAGCCGGCCAGGGTCGCGCGCGGCGGCTGGCTGCGGTCGGTGAACTGGCACAGCACGTTGAAGGGTTTATTGAAGGCGATGAGCATGTGCAACAGCAACTGGAGAGGGGATCGGGGTGCACCGCTGGCGGTGCGCGGCAAGCGGCCATCGGCCGCGTTGCAGCCGGGCCGTCGTGTCAGCCACGACGGCCCGCTATTGTCTCACTCCCGCCCCAATCCGCGCCCCGTTACGGCTTCACGAAACGCAGCGTCATGCGATCGCTTTCACCGATGGCCTTGTACTTGGCGGCATCGGCCTTGTCGTGGTTGTTGGACGGCGGCAAGGTCCACACACCGTTGGGATGGTCCTTGGTGTCGCGCGGATTGGCATTCACCTCGCTGCTGCCATCAAGCTTGAAGCCGGCCGCTTCGGCCATGGCAATCACCTGCGCCTGGCCCACATAACCGCTCTTGTCATCGGCCGGCACGTCGGTCTTGGCGCGGTGCTCCACCACACCCAGCGTGCCGCCGGACTTGAGCACGTCAAAGAAGGCCTTGAACATGCCCTCGGCCTGGCCGGACGAACGCCAGTTGTGGACATTGCGGAAAGTCAGCACCAGATCCGCCGAGCCCGGTGCACCCAGCACCGGTGCGGCCGGGTTGTAGGCCGCCTCGGTTGCCCGGTCGAACTGCGCCGGGGCGTCGGCAAACTTCTTGCCCAGGCCATCGCGCGAACGCTGCTGGTAATCCCGGCCACCGCCTGCCGGCAGTGCGGCCGGGTCAACCACGGCGGCAACGTACTTGCCGCCATCGCGCAGATAGGGCGCCAGGATTTCAGCGTACCAACCGCCACCGGGCGTGATTTCGATGACCGTCTGCTTCGGCTGCAGGCCGAAGAAGGCCAGCGTCTGCGCCGGATGGCGGTATTCATCGCGCAGTACATTGGCCGGCGTACGCCAGCTACCGGCAACGGCCGCCTGCAACTGCGGTGACACCGCAACGTCAGCGGTGCTGGCAGCGGCGCCATGGGCCAGCACGCTGCTGGCAGGAAGGGCACTGGCAAGCGCCAGCAGACAGGCACACAGCAGCGGGGCAGGCTTCTTCATGCGGAACTCCGGCGATTGAGACGGCGAGCCTAGCACGCGACTGCAAGTGCAATGCAGCATGCAAATGTTCACATCCCGTTATCGCTTGAACGCCGCGCGGAACGCAGTTTTCAGCACGCTGCCACGGAATTGGAACCCATGCCGTTTATGCTGTTGAGCTGAACAACAAAGGAGCAAGGCATGCCCCAGTCACGCGAACTTGGTCGCTCGGGCCTACACGTCAGCCCCATCGCTTTTGGGGGCAACGTTTTCGGCTGGAGTGCCGATGAGAAGACATCCTTTGGCCTGCTTGATGCCTTTGTCGATGCCGGTTTCAACCTGATCGATACCGCCGATGTCTATCCGGCCTGGGTGCCGGGCAACCGTGGCGGTGAATCGGAAACCATCATCGGCCGCTGGCTGCAGCGCAGCGGCAAGCGCGACAAGGTGGTTGTCGCCACCAAGGTGGCCAAGTGGGCTGAGCATCCGGGCCTGTCGGCCGACAACATCAATGACGCGGTCGAGGATTCGCTGCGCCGCCTGCAGACCGATGTGATTGATCTGTACCAGGCCCATGAAGACGACGACTCGGTGCCGCTGGAAGAAACCCTGGGTGCGTTCGCGCGGCTGATCGAAGCCGGCAAGGTACGCGCGATTGGTGCATCCAACTACAGCGCCGAGCGCCTGCGCGATGCATTGAAGGTCAGCGCCGACTATCACCTGCCGCGCTACGAAACCCTGCAGCCGGAATACAACCTCTACGACCGCAGCGGCTACGAGGCCGAACTGGAACCGCTGGCGCGTGAGCAAGGCATCGGCGTGATCAGCTATTACTCGCTGGCCAGCGGTTTCCTCAGCGGCAAATACCGCAGCGCCGAAGACGTGGGCAAGAGTGCGGCACGCGGTGCGAAAGTCGCCGATCGCTACCTCAATCCGCGTGGCCTGCGCATTCTGCAGGCGCTGGACGATGTGGCTGCCAGCCACAAGGCCACACCGGCGCAGGTGGCACTGGCGTGGCTGATCGCGCGCCCGGGCATCACCGCACCCATCGTCAGTGCCACAAGCGTGCAACAGCTGCTCGAAGTGCTTGCAGCGGCACAGCTTGGCCTGAGCGCGGCACAGATCGCGCAGCTGGACGCAGCCAGCGCCGATAACTGAATACGGCGGGTTTGCGTACCCCCTGCCCGCGCCGTAGGATCGGCTGGACAGGGGGGTAGACCGCAAACGGAGCGCTACCCATGCAGACCGCACCTACAGCCCAGCGCAGCATTGATCGCCACGCCGAACTGACTTACTGGCGCGGCGTGCATGCCATCGGCCATCTTGGCCAACATGAATTCGACCATTACCAGCGCCTGCTGGAAATGGGTTACGACGTGTATCAAGCCTACCCACGTGCCAACGAAGAACAGCTCTACAGAGTGCTGCAGGACAGCTATCACCGGCATAGCCCGGCCTTGGCCGTTTCCTGGGATGAAGCACGCTGGCTGGTTCGGCATGCCTGGCACCACGCAGAGCAGCATTAGCGGGTTCGGGGTTTGTTGATTGGCTTGTTGTAGGAGCGGCGTAAGCCGCGAAGCCACTACAACGTCCGACGCTTGAACAGCCGACCCCTCCCCAACCCTCCCCTTGGCCTGCGGCCAAAGGGAGGGGGCTGATTGTGCACGCACCATCTTTTTGTGGGAGCGGCGTGAGCCGCGAAGCCACTGCAACGTCCGAAGCTTGAAGAGCCAACCCCTCCCCAACCCTCCCCTTGGCCTGCGGCCAAAGGGAGGGAGCTGATCGTGCATGCACCATCTTTTTGTGGGAGCGGCGTGAGCCGCGAAGCTGGAGGATTTGAGGCACCAATGGCTTCGCGGCTTACGCCGCTCCCACAACCGGCCCGGGCACCGGCACCGGCTGTGCCATCGCTTCGGCCAGATAATCGAGAAAGGAGCTTATGCGTGCCGATACCGCGGTGTTGCGGTAGTACACCGCGTGGATGGGTTGGCGTTTGTCCAGGGTTTGTTTCGGCAGCAGTTGCACCAGTTCCCCTTTTGTACGCGCTGCTTCGGTCAGGAAGTCCGACAGGCAGACGATGCCTACGCCTTCCACTGCCAGCCGGTGCAGGATCTCGCCGCTGGATGCGGCCAGGGTTGGCCGCACATGCAGCGGCTCGCCCTCTTCGCCCGGCAAGGGCCAATGATTCAGTGAGTCCGGCTCGTTGAAGCCCAACAAGGTGTGCGCCTGCAGTTCGGCAACCCGCGTCGGTGTGCCGTGCTGCTGCAGGTAGGCCGGGCTGGCGAGGATGCGCAGGCGGCTATGGCCCAAAGGCCTGGCATGCAGGGTGGAGTCGGCCAGCGGGCCGATCCGGATCGCTACATCGGTGCGCCGTTCCAGCAGGTCGATGTAACGCTCGCTGCTGTTGAGCTCCAGGTCCACCTGCGGGTAACGCGCGCGGAAGCCGGCTACCAGCGGTGCGATCACGTGCAGCATGAAGGGCATCGCCGCATCCACCCGTAGTCGCCCCGACGGGGTGCCGCGGCGTGCGGCAATCTGCTCCTCGGCTGCGTCCACCGAGGCCACGATGGCGCGCGCATGGGCGAGGAATGCCTCGCCCTCGTCGGTAAGCTGCAGCCGCCGCGTGGTGCGGGTCAGCAAGGTGGTGCCCAGCTTCTGTTCCAGCCGGCCGAGGGCGCGGCTGACGCCCGAGGTGGTCTGGCCCAGCTGTTCGGCGGCGGCGGTGATCGAGCCGGTGTCGATCACCGCGATGAATGCCTGCATCTCGTCCAGCGTTGTCTTCATTGGGATGTCCGGGGCATTGACGGGGAATTATTGACTTAAATTCAATAGTAATTCATGGAAACACGCATTTTTCGGCAAGAGTTCCACGGTCAGACTGCGCAGCCCTTTCCAAGGAATCGCCATGTCCCGCGGTATTCCCCTTGCCTTGCTGGCGCTGACGCTGGGTGCGTTCGCCATCGGCACCACCGAGTTCGTCATCGTCGGCCTGATCCCGACCATTGCCGCCGACCTGCACGTCAGCCTGCCATCGGCCGGCCTGCTGGTTTCACTGTATGCGCTGGGCGTGGCGGTCGGTGCGCCGGTGCTGACCGCCCTGACCGGGCGGGTGCCGCGCAAGACCCTGCTGGTGGCGCTGATGCTGTTGTTCACCATCGGCAACCTGGTCGCGTGGATGGCACCGGGCTACGGCTCGTTGATCGTGGCGCGGGTGCTGACCGGCCTGGCGCATGGCGTGTTCTTCTCGATCGGCTCCATCATCGCCACCTCGGTGGTCCCCAAGGACAAGGCTGCCAGTGCCATTGCGATCATGTTCACCGGGCTGACCGTGGCCTTGGTGACCGGTGTGCCGTTGGGCACCTTCATCGGCCAGCATCTGGGCTGGCGCGCGACCTTCCTGGCCGTGGCGGCGTTGGGCGTGATCGCCCTGCTTGGCAGCCTGCTGTTCGTGCCGCGCGAGTTGCCGCGCAGCGCGCCTGCCACGTTCGGCCAGCAGTTCGCGGTGCTGGCACAGCCGCGCCTGTTGCTGGTCTATGCAATGACTGCACTGGGCTACGGCGGCACCTTCCTGTCCTTCACTTTCCTCGCCTCGATCCTGCAGGACGTCAGCGGCTTCTCCGCCAATGCGGTCAGCGCGGTGCTGCTGGTTTACGGCGTGTCAGTGGCGATCGGCAATCTGTGGGGCGGGCGCTTGGCTGACCGTCGTGGGCCGATTCCCGCATTGACGTTGATCTTCGGTCTGCTCGCCTTGGTGCTGCTGGTGCTCACCTTCACTGCCTACAACCGCTGGTCGGTGCTGTTGACCGTACTGGCGCTGGGCGCAGTTGCTTTCGGCAATGTGCCGGGCCTGCAGGTGTACGTGGTGAAGCAGGCACAGCGCTTCGTGCCGCAGGCAACGGATGTCGCATCCGGGCTGAACATCGCCGCGTTCAACATCGGTATCGCGCTGGGTGCTTCGCTCGGCGGGCTGGTGGTCGATCACATCGGGCTGATGCACACGCCGTGGATTGGCGCGCTGGTGGTGCTGGGTGCGTTGGCGCTGACCGTACTGAGCGGCCGCCTGGATCGACGCGACGGGTTGGATGTCCGCGCCGAAGGCATTGCCGTCAGCGCGCACTGACAGAACACGCTGTTACTTCCTTTTGGCTTTTCGTTCGCGCTGCACGGCGTAGCCTGCAAGCGCGAACTTCTGGAGATTTGAATGACTATTCCCGCTATTGGCCTTGGCACCTACCGCCTGAAGGACCAGGTACTCACCGACTCCGTGCACAACGCATTGGAGCTGGGCTACCGCGCGTTCGACACCGCGCAGATCTACGACAACGAGGCCGACCTGGGTGCGGCAATCAGCAGCGGCGCTGTGCCGCGCGAGCAGCTGTTCCTGACCACCAAGATCTGGATCAGCAACTTCCATCACGATGATCTGCTGGCGAGTCTGCGCGAGAGCCTGCGCAAGCTGCGCACCGATCACGTCGACTTGACCCTGATCCACTGGCCTTCGCCCAAGGACGAAGTGCCGATGGCCGAGTACCTGGGTGCACTGCGTGAGGCCAAGGCGCTGGGCTTGACCAAGGCGATAGGTGTTTCCAACTTCACCATCGACCTGACCCGCCAGGCCATCGCCATCCTCGGTGCCGATGCCATCGCCACCAACCAGATCGAAGTGCATCCGTATCTGCAGAACCGTGCGCTGATTGCCTACCTGCGCGAACAAGACATCCACGTCACCGCGTTCATGAGCCTGGCCTATGGTTCCGTGCTGAAGGACCCGGTGATCCAGGCCATCGCAGAAAAGCATCAGGCAACTGCGGCGCAGGTCGCGTTGGCGTGGGCCTTGCAGCAGGGCTATGCGGTGATTCCGTCGTCGACCAAGCGCGAGAACCTTGCCGGCAACCTGCAGGCGGCACAGCTGCGTCTGGATGCTACCGACATGGCGCGGATTGCCGAGCTGGATCGTGGCGAACGCGTAGCCAATCCGGGTATCGCGCCGGCTTGGGATTGAAACCGCGTTCCTGAGAAAAAATCGTGGCGGGCTGGTGATACCTGCGCGCCATGCTTCGAGGCGCTGCGATTGCCGCGCTGCTAGCGGATACGCGATGCCAACTCTTGTGCCAAGGTTTCCAGCAACAGGCTGACCGTTGGCAGCTCACGCCGGCTTTTCATCCAAGCCAAGCTGAGCGGCAGGCCTTGGCTGGCCAGATGCGGCAGCACTTCCAGCAACGCGCCATCTTCCAGATGGCTGCGTACCAGCCAGGTCGGCAGCTGCACGATGCCGCTGCCGACCAACGCGGCGGTGACCTGCCCTTCGCCATCCCCCACCACCAGCGGTGACGGCATCATCTGCAGCTCCACCTCGCCGGGCACCGCAGCAGCAAAGCGCCATGGACTGACCGAGCCATCGGCGCGTCCGTAGGCGATGCAGCGATGCGCCAGCAGATCCTCGCGCGTAGCCGGTACGCCATGTGCTGCAAGATAGGCCGGCGACGCACAGAACACGTGCTGTTCGTGGCCCAGCAGGCGATGCTCCAACAGCGATGACCACGCATCGGGCCCACCGATGCGCACGATGATATCGACACCGTCCTCGACCGGATCGATGAAGCGGTCCGAGAACGATACCTGCGGCCGCGTCAGCGGATAGGCCTGGGCGAAGCCCAGAATTATCGGCAGCGCCTGCAGGCGCCCGAACGCAGCCGGCAGATCGATACGCACGCGGCCACTTGGCTCGTCATCCTGCGCCCGCAGCGCTACCTCGGCCTCCTCCAGGTTCGCCAGCACCTCCGTACAGGTCCGGTGGAAGGCGATGCCGGCTTCGGTAAGTGACATGCGCCGCGTCGTGCGATGGAACAGCGTGCGACCCAATCGCTCTTCCAAACGCGCGATGGACTTGCCGACTGCCGACGCAGTGAGATGCAGGCGTTCCGCAGCGGCCGTAAAGCTGCCTGCGTCGGCAACACAGACGAAGACGTCGAGGCCTTTCAGGCGTTCGGAGGGGTGCATGCGGCAGGCTTCATTATTGAAGAACCGGATTCCGCAATGCCGGTAAAAAGCATCGCGGAATGGAATGTGAGTCCACGATAGGCTGGACGCCCTCCTCGATCAAGCATCCAAGGCAGCAATGAGCCAGCAACGCCCCACCGTCCTTGTCACCGGCGCCACCGGCCAGATCGGCGCCGAAACCTTGAGAAACCTGCTGCTGGAAGATGCCGTCACGCCGGTTGCGGCAGTGCGCTCGCCAGCGAAGGCTGCGGCGCTGCAGGCGCAGGGAATCCGCACGGTCATGCTCGATTTCGATCAGGAAGCCACGCTGTTGCCTGCGCTGCAAGGCATTGATCGCGCATTGCTGGTCACCGGTTACAGCGTGGATATGCTGCGCCAGAGCAAGGTTTTCCTCGATGCGGCCAAGCAGGCTGGCGTGCAGCATGTGGTGCACCTGGGTGCCTGCGGCGGCAATGACGCCAGCATCGGGCATTGGGCCTGGCATCAGCTGGTGGAACGCTACATCGAGTGGCATGGCTTCTCCTTCACCCATCTCAGGCCGGAAGCCTTCATGCAGAACCTGCTCAGCTACGACGGCACGCGCGCAGTGGTCGACGGCGTGATCCGCCAGTACACCGGCGATGCGCGCTTCAGCTGGGTCGATGGCGATGACGTCGCTGCGGTAGCCGCACAGGCGCTGGCTTGGCCGCAGCGGCATGCCGGGCAGACCTATCGGCTGGGCTACGACGCCAAGTCCTATGGTGAGGTTGCCGCGTTGATGACGGCGTTGCTTGGCCAGCCCTTCCGCTACGAGGCGCTGAGCCCGGATGTGTTCCTGGAGGACATGCGCGCGGCCGGTGCCGACATGGCCTACATGAACTGCGTGCGCGACAACTTCCAGCGTGTCGCCGAACGCCGGGTGCCGGGCATTGAAGCCACCTTCGACAACTTCCCCGCCATCACTGGCCGTGAGCCGGTGCGCTGGGCAGATTTCATCCGCAAGCACCGTGCTGCGTTTGCTTACTGATCTGCTCAGGTAAGACGACGCGGTCCAACGTCGAACTCAGTCGTCGCTACGCGGTTGCAACCATGCACGCATCGCTGCATTCACTTGCCCGGGTTGTTCCAAGGGCGCCAGATGGCCGCACGCCTCGATCACCACCAGCGTTGATTGCGGCATCAGTTCAGCCATCTGCTCGCTTACCGACAGCGGTGTTATCGCGTCATTGCGCCCGCAGACGATCAAGGCCGGGCCCTGCCAATCGCGCAGGACATCGCTACCGTCTGCACGCAGCAACTGGCTCTGGCGCAGGAAGACTTCAGCACCGAGGCGTGCCGTCATGCTGCGCACGGTATCCACCAATACATGGTCATCCAAGCGCGAGGCATCGATGTAACTGCGCATCAGCTTGTCACCGAAGCCATGGAAGGTACCGGGCAGGCGCACGCTGTTCTGCTGCGCCACGCGTTGTGAAGCGCGCTCGGGCGAGTCGGGTTTGAATGAGGTATCCAGCAGCGCCAGCTTCAGTACCCGCTGCGGTGCGATACGCAGGATTTCCTGGGCGACGTAGCCGCCAAGAGAGAAGCCGGCCAGGGCGAACTGTGCGGGTGCCTTGGCCAATACATCTTCGGCGACCGCGCGCATGGTGGTCTGCTGGGTGAGGTCACCGACCTGGCAATCGGCGATGTCGGCCAATGCGTCGAGTTGGGCCTGCCAGAGCGTGGCGTCGTTGAGCAGGCCGGGCAGCAGTAGCAGCGGGGTTCTGGCTGCTGGGTCGTGGTTCGTTTGCATGGCGCTATTGTCGCGCCTTGCGTGGGATTGGGGTGAGGGCCAGAGCAGCAGCAACAGTCAAAAGCACCCCTCCCCGGCCCTCCCCTCGCCTGCGGCAAAGGGAGAGGGCGAAGCAGAGCACCCCTCCCCAGCCCTCCCCTTGCCTGCGGCAAAGGGAGAGGGCGAAGCAGAGCACCCCTCCCCAGCCCTCCCCTTGCCTGCGGCAAAGGGAGGGAGCGAAGCAGAGCACCCCTCCCCGGCCCTCCCCTGCGCTTCGCGCAAGGGAGGGAGACAAGCTGCCCCCTCCCTTGCGCGTAGCGCAGGGGAGGGTTGGGGAGGGGTGCTTTCAGCTTTCAGATTTTTTGCAGCTAGCTCTGGCCTTCAACCACCACCCCCGCCCTCACCCACCGGCAGCGTCACATTCATGATGGTCGAGTCATCCGGGTCGGCCTTCACCTTGAAGCCCAGGCTCTGGCACATGGCCAGCATGGTGCTGTTCTCGCGCAGTACCTGCCCTTCCACCATGTTCAAGCCCAGCCAGCCGGCGTACTCGATCATGATCTGCATCAGCTTCCAGCCGATGCCATGGCCCTTCAGGTCCGAGCGGATCAGGATGCCGTACTCGCCGCGGTTGTAATCGGCATCGGCATGCAGGCGTACCGCGCCCAGCATTTCACCGGTCTTCGGATCGATCGCCACCAGTGCGATCGAGCGGGCGTAATCGAGCTGGGTCAGGCGGGCGATGAACTCGTGGCTGAAATGCTTCACCGACTGGAAGAAGCGCAGGCGCAGGTCGTCGTCGGTGACACGGGCGAAGAACGCGCGGAACAGGCCGTCGTCTTCCGGCCGCACCGGGCGGATGAAAGCCTTGCCGCCGTCGGACAGATCAATCGTGCGCTCCCACTCGGTGGGATACGGGAAGATCGCAAAACGCGGATGGCCACGGCCCTTGTGCAGGCGCTTGACCGGGGTGATCGCAACGCGCGCGTCCAGTGCGATCACGCCATTGCGGTCGGCCAACAACGGATTGAGATCCAAGGTGCGGATTTCAGGAATATCCGCCGCCAGCTGCGCCAGCTTGACCAGCACCATCGCCACCGCACGTTCGTCCGCCGCTGGTACGTCACCGTAAGCCTTGAGGATGCGCGAGACACGGGTGCGGCCTATCACTTCATGTGCAAGCCGCAGATCCAGCGGCGGCAGCGCCAGGGTCTTGTCGTCGATCACTTCCACCGCGGTGCCGCCACGGCCGAATACCACCACCGGGCCGAACACCGGGTCATCGGCAATGCCGGCGATCAGTTCGCGTGCCTTGGGCCGGGTCAGGCTGGGCTGCACCAGCACGCCTTCGATACGCGCCTGCGGGCGCTGCTCGCGTGCACGCTGCAGGATGGCGGTAGCGGCAGCCTGCACCGCGCGCAGGCTGCCCAGGTTCAAGCGCACGCCATCGACTTCGGATTTATGCGGAATGTCCGGCGAGAAAATCTTCACCGCCACGCTCATGCCCTGCTCCAGCAGCGGCTGCGCCAGGTCCATGGCCTCGTGCGGATCACGCGCGACCATCACTTCCAGCGACGGAATACCGTAGGCCTGCAGCAGCTTGTGCGTTGCCACCGGGTCCAGCCATTGTTGATCGTTCGCCAACGCGGCCTCGACCAGCGCGCGTGCGGCCGGCACATCCACCACGAAATCCGCTGGCAGGCTGGGCGGGGTTTCCATCAGTGCCGCCTGCGCCTCGCGGTAGCGCACCAGATGCTGGAAGCCGCGCACAGCTTCGGCTTCGGTGGGATAGGTGGGCACGCGTGCGGTATTGAGGGTGACGGTGGCGCGGTCGTCGTTGCCCAGCCATACCGCGAACACCGGCTTGTCGCGCAGTTGCCGGGAGCGCTGCCCCAAGGTGGTGGTCAGCGCCTGTGCGGCTTCGGCGGAGGAGGTGAACGCGGTGGGCACGTTGATCACCAGCACCGCGTCGTTGGCATCGTCGGACAGCAAGGCCTCAATCGCCGAGGCGTAGCGGCCGCCATCGGCATCGACCACGATGTCGACCGGGTTGTCGCGCGACCAGCCCTGCGGCAAAGCCTTGTCCAGCAGTTCGACGGTGGCCGGTGACAGCTCGGCCAGGCTGCCGCCGAGCGCCTGCAGCTGATCCACCGCGAGCCGGCCGACGCCACCGCCATTGCTGAGGATCGCCAAGCGCCGACCCGGGAAGGTTCCAAGACGGCCCAGTGTTTCGGCGGCGGTAAACAGCTCGTCCAATGCATTCACCCGCAGCAGACCGGCGCGGTTGAAGGCCGCACCGTAGACCGCGTCGGAATCGGCAAGGGACTGCGAATGCGTGCTGACCACCTCGCCATTGCCGCGCGGCTTGCGCCCGGATTTGACCACCACTACGGGTTTTGCACGTGCAGCGGCACGCGCGGCCGACATGAACTTGCGTGCATCGCTGATCTGGTCGACATACAGCAGGATGGCGCGGGTGCGGTAGTCGCTGGCGAAGTAATCGAGCAGATCGCCGAAATCGACATCCAGCGCATCACCCAGCGACACCACCGCCGAGAACCCCACCGAACGTGCCACGCCCCATTCCACCAGCGCGGCGGCAATCGCACTGGATTCGGAAATCAACGCAAGATCGCCGGCCTGCGGTGTGTGCGCGGCGATGCTGGCATTGAGGCGGGCATGCGGGGCGATGACGCCCAGGCAATGCGGGCCGAGCACGCGCATGCCCTTGGGCCGCGCGGCGGCTTCCACCTGCGCGGCCAGCGAGCCAGGCCCCTTGCCCAGGCCAGAGGTAAGGATGATGGCCGCTGCCACGCCCAGCTCGGCGGCTTGGCTGACCACCTGCGGCAGCAGGGTTGCGGGCACCGTGATGACGACCAGATCCGGAATCCACGGCAGGTCCTTGAGCTTCTTGACCGTGCGCATGCCGTCGATTTCGGCATAGCGCGGGCTGACCCAGCCGATCTGCCCGGCGAAGCCGCCGGCACGCAGGTTGCGGATCACTGCGCGGCCGGCGGAGCGATCGCGCGGGCTGCCGCCAATCACGGCCACCGAACGCGGGCGGAATACGGTCTGCAGGTGATAGGTGCTCATTGCGACGCCTGTTGCGGGTACCGGGTCAAAGGTACACGGCTGGCGCGCGGGGCGGGCTGCGTTGGATCAAAAGTAGGGGGTGTTTGGGACGCTGGTGGAGAGCAGTTTTGATTACTGCGAAGAGCACCCCTCCCCGGCCCTCCCCTGCGCTGCGCGCAAAGGAGGGAGAAAAGCTGCGGACTGGCAGATGGCCGGGAAGCGCCCCCTCCCTTTGGCGTCAGCCAAGGGGGTGAAGAAGGCCTGCTTGCGCGCCATTGCCGCGCGGCCTGATGAACGACCGAAGGCTATGCCTTCGGGCCGGCCGGTTGGGGAGGGGTGCGTTTGCGTTTGATCTACGGGTAAAGCCCCTGCCGAGCATGGCTCGGCACTACAGTTAGAGCAGGGTGCCGCCCAGGATCATTGCGGCGATGCTGAAATAGATCACCAGGCCGGTTACGTCCACCAACGTCGCCACGAACGGCGCCGAGGCGCTGGCCGGGTCGAAGCCCAGGCGCTTGAGCACGAACGGCAGCATCGAGCCGGACAGCGAGCCAAAGGTGACGATGCCGATCAAGGCGGCGCCAATGGTCAGTGCCAGCAGCTTCCAGTGCGCGCCGTAGTCATGCAGGCCGGCCAGCTGCCAGATGGTGATGCGCACGATCGCCAGCAGGCCAAGAATCGCGCCCAGTACCACGCCGGTCGGCAGCTCGCGCAGGGCCACCTTCCACCAGTCGCGCAGGCGCAGTTCACGCAGCGCCAGCGAGCGGATCAGCAACGATGTGGCCTGCGAACCCGAGTTGCCACCCGAGCTCATGATCAAGGGGATGAACAAGGTCAGCACCACCGCGCGGGCCAACTCATCCTCGTAGTGCTGCATGGCGCTGGCGGTCAGCATTTCGCCGAGGAACAGCACGCTCAGCCAGCCGGCACGCTTGCGCAGCATCTCCAGGAAGCCGATCTGCATATACGGCTTGTCCAGCGCCTCCACGCCGCCGAACTTGTGCACGTCCTCGGTGGATTCGTCGATCAGGGCATCGAGGATGTCGTCGACGGTGACGATGCCCAGCATCTGCTGCTGTGCGTCCACCACCGGGATTGCCAGCAGATCGTGGCGGCGGATCAGCTGCGCCACTTCTTCCTGGTCCAGCAGCGGGTCCACCGTTACCGGCGGGTTGACCTGGGCCACCGCCAGAATCGCGTCCTCCGGCTCGCCGGTGATCAGCCGTCGCATCGTCACCACCTGCAGCAGTTGCCGGCTGTGCGGGTCCAGCACATAGATGGCGTAGACGGTCTCGCGGCTGCGCTCCACCTCGCGGATGTGCTGCATCGTCTGCGCCACCGTCCAGTCCGCCGGCACAGCGACGAACTCGGTGGTCATCAAGGCTCCGGCGGTATTGGGCGGGTAGCTCAGCAGCAGCTGGATCGAGCGCCGTGCCTCCGGCGCCAGCAGCGGGATCAGCCGTGCACGCTCGGCATCGTCCAGCTCATGGACGATGTCGGTGGCACGGTCATCGGCCATCAACCCCAGCAGGGCCGCGGCACGGGCCGGCGGCAGCGCTGCAATCAGCGCGCCGGCGTGCTGCAGCTCAGGGGCTTCCAGCAGTTTGACCGCGCGCGGCAATGACAATGCCGCCAAGGTATTGGTTGCCTGCAGCAAAGGCAGGGCGTTGAGGTACTCGACCGCGTCGGCGGTGTTGTAATCCGCCAAGGGCGCACTAAGCGCGGCTGCGTCCACTACTGGCCGCAGAAATTGCTTCTGGTTCATGATGATTCGCCTGTTCTGGATTGCGACCGCAACGCCAGCACAGGACGAACCAACCCTGTCAGGCGGTTGCCGTCGCTGGTGTCGACGATCGCGATCGACTTCTACTGTCGCTGGACATGGGTTGGACTCCGGAAAGGTGCCGCGCGGTTGTACCGGCAGCGGCGCGAGTCTGGTCCTGTTGGCCGGCAGGGTCAAGCCTGCATCGCTGAATCCCGGCAACGGGGGGGCTTGTGTTCGCATTCACTGACCACACAGTCCGCATAATGTGAAATTGTCGGCAGGCAACTGCCTGACTTGTCTGCTGAATCAATCAAGGAACCTATCCACATGCATGGCACCGGCCTCGAACTCGCCTTGGTACTGCTGCTGGCGGCGGTGATCGCCGTGCCAGTATTCAAGCGCTTCGGGCTGGGCGCGGTGCTGGGCTATCTGGCTGCAGGCGTGGTGCTGGGGCCGCATGTGCTGGGCTTCGTGCAGGACGCCGACCGCATCCTCAATGCCGCCGAGATCGGTGTGGTGATGCTGTTGTTCGTGATCGGGTTGGAACTGTCGCCGTCGCGGTTGATGGTGATGCGGCGGCCGGTGTTCGGCGCCGGCACGGTGCAGGTGCTGCTCAGCGCTGCGGCGCTGGGCGGGCTGTTGCTGCTGAATCATTTTTCATGGAAGAGCGCGCTGGTGATCGGCACCGCGCTGGCCTTGTCTTCCACTGCGGTCGGCCTGCAGCTGCTGTCCGAGCGCAAGGCGCTCAATACCGACTATGGCCGGCTCGGCTTTGCCATCCTGCTGTTCCAGGACCTGGTCGCCATCCCATTGTTGGCGGCGATTCCGCTGCTGGGCGGGGTCAAGAACGAAACCCTGAGCTGGCAGGATGCGTCCATCGCGCTGGGCGCACTGATGCTGGTGATCGTGCTGGGCCGGCCAATACTGCGCCAGCTGTTCAATATCGTCGCGCGTACGCGCATGCCGGAAGTCTTCACCGCCACCGCCTTGCTGGTGGTGCTGGGCACGGCGTGGTTCATGGCCGAGGCCGGGCTCAGCGCCAGCCTGGGCGCCTTCATCGCCGGCGTGTTGCTGGCCGACTCCGAGTTCCGGCATGAAATTGAATCTCAGATCGAGCCGTTCAAGGGCCTGCTGCTGGGTTTGTTCTTCATTGCCGTGGGCATGGGCATCGACCTGAAGCGGGTTGCCGCCGAACCGGAGATCATCGCCGCGGGCGTGGCCATCCTGCTGGTGGTGAAGTTCTCCATCCTGATCGCGCTGGGCCTGGCCGCGCGCATGTCGCTGCGCAGTGCGCTGATGCTGGGCAGCGTGCTGTGGCTGGGCGGTGAGTTCGCCTTCGTGGTGTTCAACGAGGCCGAGCGCGCGCACCTGCTCGGGCGCATCAACCACGACCGGCTGGTGGCCATCGTCAGCCTGTCGATGGCGCTCACCCCCTTGTTGCTGCTCGCCCTGCAGCGCTCGCTGCAACTCAAGCCACCGGCGCGGCCGCCACAGCCTGCGCCCGATGAGACGCTCAAGGATGCCGGCGCGCAGCGGCCGCAGGTGCTGATCGCCGGCATGGGCCGCTTCGGCCAGATCGTCGGCCGCCTGCTCACCGCGCAGCGCATTCCCTTTGTTGCCCTGGAAGCCGACCCGGACACGGTCAAGGACCTGCGCCGCTTCGGCAACCAGCTGTATTACGGCGACCCTACCCGTCCGGATCTGCTGCGTGCGGCTGGCGCCGAGCACATCCGCGTGTTCGTGATGGCGATGGACGACCCGGATACCAATCTGCGTGCGGTACGGCTGGTGCGGCGCATGTATCCCAAGGCGACCGTGCTGGCACGTGCACGCAACCGCCAGCACGCCTGGAAGCTGCTGGACATGTCGGCCGAACCCTTCCGCGAGGTCTTCGGTTCCAGCCTGGAAGCCAGCGAGCGCGTGCTGACCGCGCTGGGCATTCCGGAAGGCATCGCCCGCGACCATGTGCAGCGTTTCCGCGAGCACGACGAACAACTGCTCAAGGCCCAGCACCTGGTCTACGACGACGAGGCAGCGGTGATGCAGACCTCACGCGACGCCCGCGAGGACCTGATGCATCTGTTTGAAGCCGATGCCAGTGACAGTACGACGGTGAAGCCGTCCAATGACAAGGACTGAAGCCCTCTGGGCTCGCATTGTTCTGTGCGAGCTGTGGGAGCGGCGTAAGCCGCGAAGCTGATGGCGCTGAAGTCTCAGGTGTCTATGTGATCTGATGATGAGGTGGCTTCGCGGCTGACGCCGCTCCCACAAAAATCGATCGCGAAGCGGCACGCAGCAACCGGCTTCTGCAAGGAACTGAAATAGCCGAATGGCCTTGTTCTGCAGGAGCGGCGTAAGCCGCGAAGCTGATGTTGCTGAAGTAGTGGGTATCCATGTCACCTGATGATGTAGCGGCTTCGCGGCTTACGCCGCTCCTACAAATACAGCCGCAGCTCGTCGATGCACATGAACAAAGGGCGCCTTTCGGCGCCCTTTGTGCTTACTTGCGGCGCTGTGCCGGTACGAAGACCTCGTTGACCGCGGCAGCCAGCTGATCCGGCGGCAACAGGCCCTGGTCGAGCAGGAAGTTGTTGAAGGCCAGCCGGTCGAACTTGTCGCCCAATGCCAGCTCGGTCTGCATGCGCAGTTCCATGATGCGGGTGTAGCCGTAGAAGTAGCTGCAGGCCTGGCCCGGCGAACGCACGGTGTAACGGTCCAGTTCCTGCGTGGCCATGGCCTCGGACAGGCCCACGCCGTCCACCAGCACCTTGCGCGCGCGCTCACGGTCGGTCTGGCCCAGGTTGAGGGCGGGGTCGAGCATGGCGCGGGCCGCACGCAGCAGGCGGAACTGCAGCGCGATCATCTGCCCGTCCAGCGGCTCGAACGGCACCATTTCGGCCTCGGCATACAGCGCCCAGCCTTCAACATTGACCGAGTTGAAGGCGAACATGGTGCGCGCCAACGAGATGCCACGCTCCACCATCGCCGCGAACTGCAGGTCGTGGCCGGGGCGGCCTTCGTGTGCGCTCAGCGTCCATGCCGCCGAGCCGAAGTTGAAGTCGTCGTACTGCGCCTTCTCGCCCGAGGCCGGGTTGCCCAGCGGCAGTACGAAAGTGCCCTGCTGGCCGGTGTTGCCGACCAGCGGTGCCGGCAGGTAATGCGGTGCCGGCGACGCCGCGCTTTCAGCTTCGCTGCCCAGCCGCATCTGCAGCGGGCGCTGCGGCACATCGACGATGCCCTGCTTATGGATGATCGGATCGATGGCATCGATGACGCCACGGTAATGCGATTCGAGCTGATCGTTGCTGATCTTGTCCTGCTTCAGCGCGCGGATCACCGCCACGTAATCGGTGTTGTCGGCGACCTTCAAACCCTTGGCCTGCACCACCAGCGGTGCCAGCTGGCGCATCATCGCGCGGGTTTCCATGTATTCGAGCTGGGCGCGCTGCATGAGCAGGGCCGGGTCGATGTCCACGCCCACTTCCTTGAGCTGGAAGGCATACAGCTCGGCTGGCAGACGGTTGTCGGTGCGCGCCTTGGGCAGCACGTCCTTGCCGGTCCAGGCGATGTAATCCTTCATCTGCGTGGACAGCTCGGCCAGCGAGGCGTCGGCGCCATCGATCTTGTATTTGGCGAACAGCTTGCCGATGCCGGCGATATAGGTATCGACGTTGGCCAGTGCCTGCTCGACTTCAATCTTGGTCGGCTGCAGCAGATTGGGCGTGCCGCTCTTTTCCTCGTAGCGCTGGCGCGCAAGGGTGGCCAGCGGCTGCGTGCCCGGCGCCTTGCCCAGGTAGGCGTTGAGCCGGTCCAGTGCCTTGGCCCGGCGCGCTTCCGGCACCTGGTCGGACAGCAGGCCGTTGATGCCGCCGAACACGGTCTGCGGCACATCCATCCACGGCATCAGGTGCTGTTCGTTGAGGGTGCTGCTTTCGATGTTGCGCTCGGCGGCGGCAATCATGATCTGCAGGTCCTGGCGCAGGTTGGGATCACGCTCCACCTGCAGCTTCTCGCGCAGCTGGTCGCGCGCCTTGTTCATTGCAGCGCGATAGCGTGCGGCAGTGTCAGCGCCCATATCGACGACCTTGTCGTCATAACCGGGCACGCCGAAGAAGCTGGTCATCTCAGGCTGGAACGGTGCCTGCGCCTGCAGCAGGATCTGCGCCAGCTCGTTGCTGCGCGCAACCCAGGCCGGAGCGGCGGGTGTGGTCTTGGTCGTTGCGGGTGCGGCGGCGGTTGCGGTGAGCGGCAGCGGCGCGGCCAGGGCAAGGGCGACGGCGAGAACGAGAGGCTTCATGGACAGCTCCGGAAGGGATGGGCTGACCGTACGCAGTCGCTGCCGGGGCGGCAAGGGTAGGAAGTGGGGGTTTTCTGGGGTTTGGGGCTACTGCTGGAGCAGAGCTCACCCCTCCCCAGCCCTCCCCTTGCCTTCGGCAAAGGGAGGGAGCAAAGCTCAGCCCCCTCCCTTTCGCGCAGCGAAGGGGAGGGTTGGGGAGGGGTGCCTTCAGCTTTGGCTTGCAGCCACCCTCACCCATGGGTAACAAGAACAAAGCGCCTCAAGGCTTCAAACAACGCCCAAGGAAGTTCTCCGCCACCCGGTAACGGTGCAAAGCATCCGCGCCCGCCAGACCATGCTTCGCCCCCGGGTACGTCATCAGCTCGAAAGGCTGGCCACGCTTCTGCAGCGCGCTCATCAGGGCGGTCGAATTGGAGAACAGCACGTTGTCGTCGGCCATGCCGTGGATCAGCAGCAGCGGCGAGGTCAGCCCGGCGATATGGGTGAGCACGCGCGCTTCGCGGTAACCATCGACATTGGCCGCCGGCAGGTTCATGTAGCGCTCGGTGTAATGCGTGTCGTACAGGCCCCAATCGGTGACCGGCGCACCGGCCACGCCACAGGCGTACTGGTCCGATGCCTTGGCCAGCAACATCAAGGTCATGTAACCGCCGTTGGACCAGCCCTGCACGCCGATGCGGCTGCCATCCACCCACGGCTGCGCCTTCAGCCACTCAACGCCCTTGAGCTGATCGGCCACTTCCACCGTGCCCTGCACGCCGTAGAGCGCGCCGCCGAAGTCACGGCCGCGACGCGGCGTGCCACGGTTGTCCAGCGAAAACACCACATAGCCGCGCTGGGCCAGGTACTGGTTGAACAGGTGGTCACCGCGGCCGGGCCAGCTGTCGGTCACGGTCTGCGAAGCCGGGCCGCCGTACACGTAGACGGCAACCGGGTACTTCTTCGCCGGGTCGAAGCCTTCCGGCTTGATCACGCTGTAGTTCAGCGGGGTCTTGCCGTCGGCGGCGGTCAGCGTGCCGTACTCGACCGGGCGCTGTGCGTCGCGGTACTTGGCGTACGGGTGGTTGGCATCGGCCAGGTTGTTGTCCAGCAGGGTGGCGATCTTTTCACCGTTGGCCCGGAACAATTCAATCTGCGGCGGCGTGTTGTGGTTGGACCAGCTGTCCACATAGACGCTGGCGTTCTTGGCGAACGCGGCGCTGTGCATGCCCGGCGCCTGCGACAACTTCTTCGGCGTGCCGCCGGCCAACGGCACGGCATAGATTTCGCTGCGCAGCGCTGATTCGATGCCGGCGCGGAAGTAGACGGTGCCAGTGTCTTCGTCGACGGCCAGCAGTTCGTCCACCGGCCAGTTGCCGGAGGTCAACGCAGTCTGGCTACGGCCATCAGCGCTGGAGACATACAGGTGCTCGAAGCCACTGCGCTCGGACGACCACAGGAAGCGGCCATCCTTGAGGAACTTCAAACTGTTGTGCAGCGGCACCCAGGTCTTGCTGGTTTCGGTGATCAGCAACTGCTGCTTGCCGTCGGCCAGGTTGGCTTCGATCAGCTCGAGTTTGTGCTGGTCGCGGCTCTGCCGCTGGAACGAAAGGTGCTGGCCGTCGCGCCATTTGACGCGGGTCAGGTAGATATCCTGCTGCTTGCCCAGGTCCACCCAGTTGACCGCCGCATCAGCGCGCGGCGCGATCACGCCCAGGGTGACCAGCACATTGTGGTCGCCGGCCGCGGGGTAACGCTGCTCGACCATCTCCACGCGGTCGGCATACATCTCATAGCGCTTCTGCACCGGCACCGGCGATTCGTCGATGCGGGCGAAGGCGATGGCCGAGTCGTCCGGCGCCCACCAGTAACCGGTGTGGCGGTCCATTTCCTCATCGGCGACAAACTCGGCCACACCGTTGCCGATGGTTGCGCTGCCGTCGCGGGTCAATTGCAGCTGCTTGCCGCTGGCCAGGTCGATCACCCACAGGTTGCGCTCACGCACGAAGCTGACGAAGCCGCCCATGGGCGAAAGCTTGGCGTCGGTGCTGAAGCCTTCGCCGTTGGTGAGCTTGCGCACCGCAGCGCTGCCCTGCTTGCCGAGGTCGTACAGGTACAACTCGCCGCCCAGCGGGAACAGCAGGGTTTTGGCGTCCGGCGACCACTGGTAATCGACGATGCCGCTGAAGGCAGCAATGCGCTGGCGCTCGCGGCGGGCCTTTTCGGCATCGCTCAGGGTCTCGGTGCCGGGCAGCAGCACCTTGGAATCCACCAGCAGCCGGGTCTGGCCGCTGGCGACGTCGTATTCCCACAGGTCCAGCTGCTTTACGTCGCTGTCCTTGCCGCGCAGGAAGGTGACCCGCGAACCATCCGGGGCCACCTTGGGCTTCATCAACGTGGGGCCGGACAGCGGCGCCTTGCCGGTGATGGCTTCGAGGGTGAGCTTTTCAGCGTGGACAGCGGGGGTGGCTAGGATCATGGCAAGGGCTAGAAACAAGGGACGCATGGTTTACCTGTCAGAACAGCACGGATCCGACCATCCTAGCCGAGCCCCGCCCGTACTGCCCCTGCCGAGCGTCAGTCGCGCTTGCCGAACAGCAGGCGCTTCTCCTCGTCACTGAGCGGCTGGCCGGCCTGCGGATTGACTGTGGGGCCGACCGCATAGGCACGCTGGGTGGCCGGACGCTCGGCAATGGCCTGGTGCCAGCGGCGCAGGTGCGGGAAGGCATCAAAGTCCACCGGCAGCTTGGCGTAGGCGCCGATCCACGGGTAACTGGCCATGTCGGCGATGCCGTAATCGGCGCCGCCCAGATAAGCCGCCTCGGACAGGCGCTTGTCCATCACCCGGTGCAGGCGCCGCACCTCGCTGTCATAGCGCTCGATGGCGTAAGGGATGCGCTCGGGCGCGTAGACGTTGAAATGGCCCATCTGCCCGCTCATCGGGCCCAGCCCGCCCATCTGCCAGAACAGCCACTCCAGCGTGGCGGCGCGGCCGCGCACATCGGCGGGGATGAAGCGGCCGGTCTTCTCGGCCAGGTACAGCAGGATCGCGCCGGACTCGAACACGCTCAGCGGCGCACCGCCATCGGCCGGGGCATGGTCGACGATGGCCGGCATCTTGTTGTTCGGCGAAATGGCCAGAAACTCCGGCAGGAACTGGTCGCCCTTGCCGATGTCGACCGGGTGCACGCGGTAATCCAGGCCCGCCTCTTCCAGGAACAGGGTGATCTTGTGGCCATTGGGGGTGGGCCAATAATAAAGGTCGATCATGAATACGCCTCCGCAGAACCATCCTCAGGTGTGCCTACGGTAGCCGCTTGGCAGCGTTCCGGGCGACCGGTAACCTCCCCTGTTTCCGCAACGCACCATCCTTCCCAATGTCCGCACAGAAATCGCTGAGCCCGCTCTCGTCCCTGATCTTCGCTTCCCGCTGGTTGCAGCTGCCGCTGTACCTGGGGTTGATCCTGGCGCAATGCGTCTATGTCTTCCTGTTCGGCAAGGAGCTGTGGCACCTGATCCATTCGGCCACCCAGCTGACCGAGCAGCTGATCATGCTGGCCGTGCTGGGCCTGATCGACGTGGTGATGATCTCCAACCTGCTGGTGATGGTGATCGTGGGCGGCTATGAAACCTTCGTCTCGCGCCTGGGCCTGCACAACCACCCGGACCAGCCGGAGTGGCTGAGCCACGTCAACGCCTCGGTGCTGAAGGTGAAACTGGCGATGGCGATCATCGGCATCTCCTCCATCCACCTGCTCAAAACCTTCATCGAGATCGGCACCCTCGGCACGGAAGGCAGCAAGTACACCGAAGCCGGTGTGCTGTGGCAGACCATCATCCACTGCGTGTTCATCCTGTCGGCCATTGGCATTGCCTGGACCGACAAGCTGATGTCCAACGGCCACGCCAAGCCGGCCGCCAACGCGCACTGAGCCGTATCCGGTACGGGCGTCACTGCATGTGACGCCCGTCACCTTTTCACCCCGACGTCATCATCGGCCGCCGCATCCCATGCCGGCGATGCTAGATTCGCGCATCACTGCTGAAATGGGCACGGCATCGGGAAATGCCGGCAGCCCGCGCCGTCGGGGCATACGCAGTCCACGTTCGTCGATTCAAGGGGATGTTTGATGTCGTACGTCATGAATAAAGGCAAGCTGCGTCTGCTGGCGCCCGCTCTTCTGCTGACCACGCTGGTGGCCTGTTCCGGAAAGGATGAGACTGCCGCACCGGCCGCTGCGCCCGCCACGCCGGCTGCAGCCGCACCCGCCGCACCGGCGGTAGCCGAAAAAGTCCAGGCCATGGACACCCAGCAGCTGCGCGACCTGGCCAGCGCCGCCCTGCGCGAGAACCGCATGTATGCGCCGGCTGGCGACAACGCCATGGAGTATTACCTGGCGCTGCGCGACAAGCTGCCCGACGACGCCTCGATCAAGAGCGCGCTGACCGACCTGCAGCCCTACACCCTGATTGCCGCCGAGCAGGCCTTGGCCCGCGAGGACTTCACCGAAACCCAGCGCCTGATCGCGCTGGTGGAAAAAGTGGACCCCACCGCTCCGGCGCTGCCGCGCCTGAAGCAGGGCATCACCGGCAGCATGCAGGTGGCCGAGCGCCGCACCGTCGAAGAGGCCGACAAGGCCAAGAAGGACGCCGAAACCCGCGCCAAGCAGCAGGTCGAGCAGCAGCGCATGGCCCAGCAGCAGGCTGCCGAAGCCAGCGCCGCCCAGCAGCTGGCCGCCAAGCAGGAAGCCGCGCGCAAGGACAGCGAACGCCAGGAAGCCGAGCGCCAGGCCGCCAACCGCCGTGAAGCGGAGCAGCGCAGTGCGGCACAGGCCGCCGCCCAGCAGGCCGCCGCGCCCAAGCCGGCAGCCGCCGCCGCGCCGACGCTGCGTGCGGTCAGCACCCCGGCCCCGCGTTACCCGGCCGACGCGCTGCGTTCGGGCACCTCCGGCGAAGTGCTGGTGGAGCTGAGCATCGGCACCGACGGCTCGGTCACCGACGCCCGCGTGCTGCGCGCCACCCCGGCACGCGTATTCGACCGCGAAGCCTTGAATGCAGTGAAGCGCTGGAAGTTCGAGCCGATCAACAGCCCGACCACCACGCGTCGTACGCTGGCGTTTGCACCGAACAAGTAATTGGATTTTGTTTGCGAAAAAGCCGGAGCGATCCGGGCTTTTTTTTCTTTTGTTTTTGTTTTTGTAGTGCCGAGCCATGCTCGGCAGAAGCCTTACCGGTGAAGCCCCTTGCCGAGCATGGCTCGGCACTACCAAAAACAACAAAGGCCCGGAGCAATCCGGGCCTTTGCTTTTGATCCACCTGTAGTGGGGGGCAAGGCAGGGGCCGACCGGAAACGCCAATTCAAGGGGTGAAGGACAACAGCAGCCGCGGCCTCCGCCCACACCC
>NZ_JBRRBO010000044.1:0-36199 GCF_056756175.1 Stenotrophomonas sp. STEN240
GCATGGGCTTTCCCGGGAAGGCCTCTGCCGAGCATGGCTCGGCACTACGGGGGCTTTCCTGGGACGGCTTCTGCCGAGCGTGGCTCGGCACTACGGGGTTTTCCTGGTAAGGCCTCTGCCGAGCATGGCTCGGCACTACGGGGGCTTCAGCGCAACCCTGAAACGGCCGCGGATGCACGGCTGACAGCTTATTGACCATTCGAGCCGGGCCGCCAGCGGGTAAACTAGCGCAATGCCCCAGAGTCCCGGTCCCGCGCAACAACTGCTTTCCAGCGTTTTCGGTTACGACAGTTTCCGCGGCGACCAGCAGGCCATCGTCGAGCACGTTGCCAGCGGCAACGATGCCCTGGTGTTGATGCCTACCGGCGGCGGCAAGTCGCTGTGCTACCAGATCCCGGCGTTGCTGCGCGAGGGCTGCGGCATCGTCATCTCGCCGCTGATCGCCTTGATGCAGGATCAGGTGGAGGCCTTGCACCAGGTCGGCGTCCGCGCCGAATTCCTCAACTCCACGCTGGACGCCGAAACCGCCGCGCGGGTCGAGCGCGAGCTGCTGGCTGGCGAGCTGAAACTGCTTTATGTCGCGCCGGAGCGGCTGCTGACCGGGCGTTTCCTGTCGCTGCTCAGCCGTGCGCATATCAGCCTGTTCGCCATCGATGAAGCTCACTGCGTGTCGCAATGGGGCCATGATTTCCGCCCCGAATACCGGCAGCTGACGGTCCTGCACGAGCGCTGGCCGCAGGTGCCACGCATCGCTCTGACCGCCACCGCCGATCCGCCGACCCAGCGCGAAATCGCCGAGCGCCTGGATCTGTCCACCGCCGAGCATTTCGTCAGTTCGTTCGATCGCCCCAACATCCGCTACACGGTGGTGCAGAAGGACAACGCCAAACGCCAGCTGCTGGGCTTCCTGCGCAACCACCGCGACGAGGCCGGCATCGTCTACTGCATGTCTCGCCGCAAGGTCGAGGAAACCGCGCAGTTCCTGTGCGCTGAAGGCATGCAGGCGCTGCCCTACCACGCCGGCATGCCGGCGGAGGTGCGTGCCGCCAACCAACGCCGCTTCCTGCGCGAAGACGGCATCGTGATGTGCGCCACCATCGCCTTCGGCATGGGTATCGACAAGCCGGACGTGCGCTTTGTGGCGCATACCGACCTGCCCAAGTCGATGGAAGGCTATTACCAGGAAACCGGCCGCGCCGGCCGCGATGGCGAGGCCGCTGAAGCCTGGCTGTGTTACGGCCTGGGCGATGTGGTGTTGCTCAAGCAGATGATCGAGCAATCCGAAGCCGGCGAAGAGCGCAAGCAGCTGGAGCGCGCCAAGCTCGATCACCTGCTCGGCTATTGCGAGTCCATGCAATGCCGCCGCCAGGTGCTGCTGGCCGGCTTCGGTGAAACCTATCCCAAGCCCTGCGGCAACTGCGACAACTGCCTCAGCCCGCCCGCCGCCTGGGACGCAACCATTCCCGCGCAGAAGGCATTGAGCTGCGTCTACCGCAGTGGCCAGCGCTTCGGTGTGGGCCATCTGATCGACATCCTGCGCGGCAGCGACAACGAACGCATCCGCCAGCTCGGCCACGAAAAACTCAGCACCTACGCCATCGGCAATGATCTGGACGCGCGCGCCTGGCGCGGCGTGTTCCGGCAACTGGTCGCCGCCAGCCTGCTGGAGGTTGACCCGGAAAGCCATGGCGGCCTGCGCCTGACCGATGCCAGCCGCGATGTGCTCACCGGCCGCCGGCAGATGATGATGCGCCGCGAAGCCGCACCGACGCGTGAGCGCGAGCGCGGTGGCACGCGCACCGGCTTGCCGGTACAGGCCGGCGACCTGGGCCTGTTCCAGGCGCTGCGCGGGTTGCGCGCGGAGCTGGCGCGCGAGCAGAACGTGCCGGCGTTCGTGATCTTCCACGACAGTACCCTGCGCAACATCGCCGAGCAGCGCCCGACCAGCGTCGATGCGCTGGGCAAGGTGGGTGGCATCGGCGGCAGCAAGCTCGCCCGTTACGGCCAGCGCCTGGTCGAGATCGTGCGCGAACAGGGCTGAGCCCGGCCCGCGCACCGCCGCCACTAACGCCCTTGCAGGTTCTGCTCGGCGAGCAGCAACAGTCCTTCCACCTTGCGACGGTCCGCCGAGCCGGACACCTGCAGCCGCGCCATCAACAACAGCACACGCTGCAGTTCCTGCTTGGCAAGCTGGGCGTGCCCCAGCTGCAGCAGGGTCTCGGCCAAGGCCAAGCCCGTGGCCGCCGCCGCAGCGCTGTTCCTGCCCTGTCTGGCGCCGGCAAGTTCAAGCGCCGTCCTGCGCAGCGCCAACGTATGCGCGCCTTCCCCCATCCGTTCGGCCAGATCGGCGCGGATGTTCAACAGCCGCAGCTGCAGCTCCTCCGATACCGGCGAACCCATTGCCTCCAGCAGCGCCTGCGCCTGCGCCAGCTGGCCGCTGCGCACATGCCAATCGATCCGGTTCAGATGTGCTTCCACGCGCCCTGGTGCATCGGCCGGCAGACTCAGGCTCAAGCCCTTGTCCGCATGCATCAGCATCGTCCCGGCCTCTCCCATCCGCCCCTGCCGCATCAGCAGCACCGCCAGCCCGGTCTCCGCGCGCAGGCTGGTCGGCGAGTCCTCGCCCAGCTTCTGCTTGCGGATCAACCAGGTCTGTCGATACAGGTCTTCAGCCGCCGCGAACTCACCGCGCAACTCTTTCAATGCGCCGTAATTGAACAAGCCCATCGAGTACTCGACCGAATCGACACCGTCCAGGCGCGCGCTCAACGCATTGCGCTTCTGGTAGTGCAACTCGGCGGCGGAGTAGTCGCCGGAGTCGCGGTACAGGTCGGCCAGGCCGTCGTATTGCTGCCGCACGAAACTGCTCTCGGCGCCATACAGTTCCAAGGCATGCTGCATGCCGGACTGCAACAGCGGCAAGGCCTGATCGTATTCGCCCTGCTCACGGAATATCTGCGCCAAACGCATCTCCGCTGCCAAGCCCAGGGTCGTGCGCCTGCCGTGCAGGTTGCCCAGCATCTGCCGGAACTCGCGTTCCGCCGACGCCTGCCGCCCCCAACGCAGGTACATCAAGCCCTTGTTGTAGGACAGCTCGTTGATTTCGGAGGCCACGCCCACCTCGGTGGCCTCCTGATACAGCGCCATGGCCTTGTCGAACTCGGCCTCGCCCAGATCAAAATGCTGCTGGTTCACCAAGGCCAGTCCTTTGGCGCTGTACAGACGCGCCAGCACCACCGCCGGGGCCCGGCGCCCGGCCAGGTCCAGGCCTTGGACTGCCAATTGCAGGCCCTGCTCGCCATCACCATCCAGGGTCTTCTGCACGGACAGATCGGCCAGCACCTTGGCCGCATCCAGCGGGCGCGCCACACGCGGGTCCATGAAGCCACCATAGGCCTGCTGCAACAATCTGTCGGCCTGATGCGACGCCCCGGCGTTCTGGTAGGCGACGCCAAGCACCGCACGCATCCGCGCCAGCTGCGCCGGTGCATCGGCCAGGTCGCGCGCAACCTGCAGCGTGGCCTTGTCCAGCAGTTGCCGCGAGGTCAACTGCTCGGCACCGCGCTCGGTACGCAGGAACGGATCGGCGGTTTCGAACATGCCGACCATGAAGTTGCTGACCTGCTGCGCGATGACCGCCTCTTCCTGCGCCTGCCGCCGGGTCTGCCACAACCCCAGCACGAACACCGCAAGCAGGCTGCTCACCCCCACCACGATCGCCACCACTTGCCAGTTCCGGCGCAGCGCCTTGCCAAGCGGGTACAGACGCCCGCCGTCGCGCGCGGCCACCGGCTGTAGTTCAGCGTAGCGGCGCAGGTCAGCCATCAAGGCTTCCACCGAGCGATAACGCTGGCTGATGTCACTGGCGCAGGCGCGCGCGGCGATTGCATCCAGGTCACCGCGCAGACGCCGCCGCCATGGCAGATCGGCCGGGGCGCTGGCGCTGGCTGCAGGCACGGCCTCGCCTGCACTGTCCGCCTCACGCGTGCTTGCACGGGTGGACAGCATCTCCACCAGCATCACGCCCAGGCTGTAGACGTCACTGGCTGCACCGACGTTATGCCCGGCAATCAATTCCGGGCTGGCATAACCGGGCGTGCAATAGCCGGAGTCGCGCTTGTCACGTGCCTCGTTGAGCAGCCGCGCCAGACCGAAATCCAACAGCACCGGCTGGCCATTGGCCTGCACCAGGACGTTGCGCGGCTTGAGATCGCAATGCAGCACCAGCTGTTCGTGCGCTGACCGCACGATGCTGCAGATTTCCAGGAACAGCGTCAGCCGCTCCTGCAGGCCCAGGCCCTGTTCGGTGCACCAATGGTCCAGCGGCACCCCGTCGATGTATTCCATCACCAGGTAGGGATGGCCATCGGGCGTGGTGCCACCATCGTAAAGACGCGCGACATTGGCCAACTGCAGGTCAGCCAATACCTGCCGCTCGGCGCCGAGCAATTCCACTTCGGTGGCGCCGGGCATGCCATGCAGCAGCTTGATGGCCACCGTGCGGTGATAGAGACCGTCGGCGCGCTCGGCCTTGAACACGGTGCCCATGCCGCCATGGGCAATGCGCTCGGTCAGCCGCCACGGCCCCAGCCGCTCGCCCACCCCCAGCTCCGGGGCCAATGCCCGTGCCAAGGCGGTGTCCAGGCGACTGCTGACCCGGCTCAAGCCCACCGTCTGCGAGCGCAGCAGCTGCAGTACTTCCTCGCGCACGAGCGGGTCTGCACTGCCTGTAGCGATTGCCTGCGGCCACTGCTCGCGCGGCAACTCGCAGATCGCATCAAACAGTTCACGGACCTGCCGCCAACGCTCGCCCCCCACTACCGTGCCCTCGCCATCAATGCTCAGCGCAGTTGCCGGTTCAACCAGGCTCGCGCAAAGCGCAGGTCACGGTCGACGGTGGGCGGGGAAACATCCAGCACCAGGGCGATCTCATCACGGCTCATGCCACCGAAATAAGTCAGTTCGATGGTGCTCGCCGCGCGCGGCTCCAGCTCGGCGAGTTGATTGAGCGCCTGGTGCAATGCCAGCACGTCATAACCGATGCCGGCTTCGTCCGGCACCTGATCTGCATGCGAAAGGGTCAGCTGCTCGGCATTGCCGCCACGCTTGTCGGCGCCGCGCGCGCGCAGATGATCCACCAGCACAGAGCGCATTTTCAGTGCGGCTATCGCGACAAAATGGGTGCGGTCCTTGTAGTCGGCATCGCCACCGAGCAGACGCATCAGCGATTCGTTGACCAGCGCGGCCGGCTGCAAGGTGCCATTGGTCTGCTGCGACAGGCGGTTGCGGGCAATCAGCATCAGGTCCGCGTACAGCGCTTCGAACAGATGCTCACGCGCATCCATGTCACCCTTTTGCCAGCGATGCAGTAGTTGAGTGATCTGCTTGCTCAATCCTGTCCCCAGTGCCTGGATGCCCACCGGGCAACCGACGATGCATCCGCCATATTAGGACCTACCCCCATCAGTTCCAACCACGCAGCTTGCTGCGGCCGGTATCTGCGGCAGCTGTCATGTCTCGCCACGCCCCCAATGTTGTATCCGCCATCCACCTGCAAACAGGGGCCTGCGTCACACTGAAAGCCTTGCCCTGCGGCGCTGCAAGCCCTCCGGCGCACCCAGTTGCTTCACCCCGCTGCCGCTCCCGCCGCACGCGGCAGCCAGCGCAGTCCGGTCTGCTGGCTCGGCATCCAGCACCATTGACAAGCACCTCGACGGCGATGGAATCTGCGCGACTTCGCGCCAACCAAGCGCTCAACCGGCAGATCATATGCAGCACGGAACGATGCAGGAAATGTGGGGTCGCGGCGTAGTGACCGGCAGCCTCTTGGCGCTGGCGATGTTGGCGCAGACCGCGCAGGCACAACGCTTTGATCCAGGTGCGCATAAAGGGCCGCAGCAAGGTGTCCAGAACGAAGTCGCGGTGCTCGGCACCATGCATCTGGCCCGCTTGCCGGAAACATTCGACCCCTCCTCACTCGCCCCGCTGATCGACCGTTTGGCGGCATGGCGGCCGCAGGCCATCGCCATCGAGGTGGTATCCGGGCAGCAATGCGACACCTTGCGCCGCTACCCCGTCCGTTACGCACTGACGGTGAACGATTACTGCCCCGACCTGTCGGCGGCGGCGAAGGCAACCGGGCTCGACGTGGCAGCGGCCAATGCGGCAGCGGACACGATGCTGGCGGCATGGCCGGCGCAACCAACACCAGCGCAGCGCCGCGACCTGGCCGCCAAATTCCTGGCCGGTGGAGAACGTGAATCGGCCTTGGTGCAATGGCTGCGCCTGCCCGCAGCGGAACGCCATGCGGACGCCAGCCTGAACCAGGAATTGGTGGCCATCCTGGAAGAGCAGCGCACCAGTCGCAACGAAACCACTCTGATCGCCGCACAGCTGGCGGTACGCCTGGGGCATGAACGGCTATGGCCGACCGATGATCACAGCGCTGATCGCTATGGTCCCAACCCCAAGGCCTATGCCGCGGCCATCCGAAAGGCATGGGACAACCCGGCATCCAAACAGCGGGCAGCAATGTACAGCGGACTGGAAGCACAGCTGGACACGCCGGAGAACGCGTTGGCGACGTACCGCCGCGACAACGGTCCGGACGTGGCCCCGGCCGCGTTCGCAAGCGACTACGGCGCCACGCTGGAGGAACCCTCGCCGCAGGGTTACGGACGCATGTACGTCACCGCCTGGGAAACCCGTAACCTGCGCATGGCCGCGAACATCCGCGATCTGATGGGCCCAAGCCCGGGCATGCGCACGCTGGTGCTGGTCGGCGCCTCGCACAAAGCCTATCTGGATGCCTATCTGGAACAGATGCATGACGTGCGCATCGTCGATGTGCAGCAAACCTTGCTGAAGTAGCGCGCAAAAGCCGCGGCCAGAGCCGCGGCCTGGTCGTAGCCCGGGTAAGCGCGGCGCACCCGGGAGGCAGGAACCACCTTGGGGTCCGGCGATATTGCGCCGGCAACCCCGGGTGCGCTGCGCTTACCCGGGCTACACGACTGCACAACCTGCCCTGTCCGCACTCCTGCAATACAGAGCGTGGGGATAGCCTGGGGAGTCGGCGCTATGCGGCGGCAATGGCCGGCGCAAAAAAAAAGCACCTAGCTCGCGCTAAGTGCCTGTTTTGGTGGGCCGTGATGGATTCGAACCATCGACCAAAAGATTAAAAGTCTTCTGCTCTACCAACTGAGCTAACGGCCCAAACAAAGACCCGGCCGTAGCCGGGGTGCGTATTCTAACGCAATAAACGCAAAAACAACATCATGCGTAATGGGTCGGGTCGGCCATGCCGGCAGCGGCAAAACCATCGGCGCGCAGCTGGCAGGCATCGCAATGACCGCAGGCCTTGCCGTCCATATCGGCCTGGTAGCAGGACACGGTCAAACCGAAGTCCACGCCCAAGCGCTGGCCTTCCAATGCGATCTGGGCCTTGCTCAGGTATTGCAGGGGCGCATGCACGCGGATGCCGGCCCCTTCGACGCCAGCCTTGGTAGCCAGGTTGGCCAGTGCCTGGAAGGCGGCAATGAATTCAGGGCGGCAGTCCGGGTAGCCGGAATAGTCCACCGCGTTGACGCCGCAGAAGATGTCATTCGCGCCAAGTACTTCGGCCCAGCCCAGCGCCAGTGACAGCATGATGGTGTTGCGAGCCGGCACGTAGGTGACCGGAATGGCGTCACCCGTGCCCGCATCGGGCACGTTGATGTCGTCGGTCAGCGCGGAGCCGCCGATGCTGCGCAGATCGACCGCGACCACTTTATGCCCGGCCACGCCCAGCGCAGCGGCAACGCGCGCGGCAGCCTCCAGCTCGGAGGTGTGGCGCTGGCCATAGCGCACGCTCATGGCATGTACTTCGAAGCCCTGTTCCTGGGCGATGGCGACGACGGCGGCTGAGTCCATGCCGCCGGAAAGAAGCACGACTGCTTTCTTTTTCATGGTGATGATCCGGTTGGGAGAGGAAAGCCAGCACGCTGTCCCGCGCCGGGTTGAACGATTGAAAGGTACGGCGCCGGCTCAATAACCCGGTGCGTCGTCCCACAACAATTTGTGCAGCTGCATCTGGAAGCGCACCGGCAGACGGTCCGCCACGATCCAGTCAGCCAGCTCGCGCGGCTTGAGCTGCGACTTGCTCGGCGAGAACAACACCATGCAGCGCTCGGCCAGGCGATGCTCGGCGAGCATGGCCTTGGCCCATTCGTAGTCGCCACGGCTGCAGATCACGAACTTGAGCTGGTCGCGTGCAGTGAGCAGCGGGATGTTCTCCAGCCGGTTGCGCGCCATCTCGCGTGAATCCGGGGTTTTCAGGTCCACCACACGCGACACGCGCGGGTCGACCGCAGCGATATCCAGCGCGCCGGAGGTTTCCAGGGACACGTCCAGGCCGGCATCACACAGCTTCTGCAGCAGGATCAGGCAGCGCTTCTGCGCCAGCGGCTCGCCGCCGGTCACGCAGACATGGCGCACGCCCTGCTTGAGCACTTCGGCGACGATGTCGTCAATGTCCCACCAGTCACCGCCATGGAAGGCGTACTCGGTATCGCAATACTGGCAACGCAGCGGGCAGCCGGTAAGGCGCACGAAAACGGTCGGCCAGCCGGCGGTGTCGGCTTCGCCTTGCAGTGACAGGAAAATTTCAGTGATCTTCAATCGCGGCAAAGGCGACTGCACGATCTCGCTGGGAACAGCGGCGCTGGGAGAGTTCATATTCATTGGCCGCACCCTCGGTGCGGCACCACATCAACGCAGTTGCTGGCCGAGCCGGATCGACTGCAGTCGGTCCTGGGCGGTACGGGCCGCATCACTGCCGGGGAAACGGGAAACAACCTGTTCCAGGGTCTGTTGCGCCTGGGCGCTGTTGCCTTCACCAAACTGCGACAGGCCAAGCTTCAGCAAACCGCCGGCAGCCTTGTCGTGGGTGGGGTAGCGGGCAACCAGATCGCTGAACTGTGCTTCGGCCATCTTGAAATTACGCGTCGCGTAAAAGCTCTCACCCAGCCAATACAAGGCATTGGGGGTGTAAGCAGCATTCGGGTACAGCTCAAGGAAGCTCTGGAACAACTGCGCCGAATCGGCATAGTTGCCAGCCTTCAATGCGTCGAACGCGACATTGTAGGCAGCGCGCTCGTCACCGGCCGAGGCCAGTGTGCCGGCGTCACCACGTACCGTCGGCGGACGCTCGGCAGCAGCCGCTGTCGGCTTTGCGGCCGCAGCGGCGGGCGTCACCGCGCCAGTGGCCGGAGCGACCGGTGCACCTGTACCGCCTTCAAGGCGATTGAGGCGACCGTCCAGGTCCAGATACTGATCACGATTACGCTGCTTCAGCTGTTCGTTCTCGTGCTGAAGCTGCTCGATCGTGCCCTGCAACGCCTGCATTTCAGTACGCAGCTGCTGCAGTTGATTGAGCATGTCGGTATTGGCCTGACTGTTGTTGACCTGCGTTTCCAGCACGCCAACCCGGTCAGCCAAACTTGCCCGCTGTGCATACGCGGGCACGGCAGCCACCAGGGCTGCCGCGACCACGAGCATCAGTTTGAGACTGATGCGCATCGATTACTGCGCGGTGTAGACGATTTCGACGCGACGGTTCTGCGACCAGCAGGACTCGTTCGAATCGGTGCACACCGGACGCTCTTCACCGTAGGAAACGACGGTCAGCTGCGAAGCCGAACCACCGTTGGCCTGCAGAGCCGAGTTCACGCCATTGCCACGACGCTCGCCCAGGGCCTGGTTGTAAGCGCGGCTGCCGCGTTCGTCGGTGTTGCCCTGCAAGGTGATGCGCGAGGACGGACGGTCACGCAGGTACTTGGCGTGGCAAGCCATGATGGCCTGGAACTCCGGCTTGACCGAATCCTGGTCCAGATCGAAGTAGACGACGCGCTGACGCAGGCAAGCGTCGGTGTCCAGGTCGCCCGGGCCGTACAGGCCGGAGGTGGACGGTGCGGTCGGCTGGGTGGTCGAGCCGGTATCAACCGGCGGCTGTGCCGGCTGTTCCTTGACCTTCTTCGAGCAGCCAGCAAGCGCGGCTACAGACAGCAGCGAAACGAGCAAAACACGAGTTGACTTGTTCATGGCTATACCTAGTGGCTCCTGGCCAATGTTGGGATTAATGCTTGCAGAGATTAACATTTTATCAACGCGCAGTGCGGTACGGACCCCAAGCCGGTTCGCGCACATCGCCATCGGCCAGAACCAGGCGCTGGCGCACCCGACCGTCGGCGGACACTTCATACAACACACCACGCCCACCTTCACGAGCGGCGTACAGCACCATGCTCGCATTGGGCGCAAAACTCGGCGATTCGTCCAGCGAACCCGGCGACAGCGTGCTCCAGCGCGCCGCTCCCAGGCTGCTGTCCATCATCGCGATCTTGTAGCTGCTGCCGGCGCCCTGCGCAACGGCAATCTTCTTGCCGTCGAAGGATACGCTGGCCTTGGCATTGTAGTTGCCCTGGAAGGTCACCCGGCTGGCGCTGCCGCCGCTGGAGGAGACCTGGTAGATCTGCGGGCGGCCGCCGCGGTCGGAGGTGAAGTAGACCGAGCTGCCATCGGCCGACCAGGTCGGCTCGGTGTCGATGCCGAAATGGTTGGTCAGCTGGGTCAGCTGCTTGCTGCCCAGGTCCATCACGTAGATTTCCGGGTTGCCGCTGCGCGACAGGGCCAGCGCCAGGCGACGGCCATCCGGCGAGAACGAGGGCGCGCTGTTGATGCCACGGAAGCTGGTCAACAGCTCACGGCCACCGGTGGCGATGTCCTGCACGTAGATGGAGGAGTTGCCGCGCTCGAAGCTGACATAGGCCAGCTTGCGGCCGTCCGGGCTCCAGCTCGGCGACAGCAGCGGCTCGGCCGAACGCACGATGGTCTGCGGGCTGTACCCATCGGAATCGGCCACCATCAGCGCGTAGCGCATGTTGGCGCCACTGCCACTGGCGGTGATGTAGGCGATGCGGGTCCAGAAGGCACCGCGTACGCCGGTGATCTTTTCGTAGATGGCATCGGCCATCTGATGGGCGACGTCGCGCATGGCGCTGGAACGGGCAGTCATCGCCAGGCCGAGCATGCGCTCACCCTTGGCCACGTCGAACAGTTCGTATTCCACGCGGTAGGCGCCGGCACCGGCGTCCTGCACCCGGCCCACCACCAGGAAATCCTGCTTCAGCGCGCGCCAGGTCGGGTATTGCACCTCACTGCCGCGGCTGGGGCGCTCGGCGATCTGCGCTTCAGGCAGATTGCGGAACTGGCCGGAACGGTCCAGGTCGGCACGCACCACGGCGGCGACGTCGGTCTGCGGCGCACCGGCCGAGCCCTGGTAGGCCATCGGCACAACAGCAATCGGCGTGGCCGACGCGTTGCCACCGATGATGTCGATTTCCAGTCCCTTCTGCTGCGCCATCGCCGCAAGCGGCAACAACAGGGCAGTGAGGGCAAGCAGCCAGCGAGGCATTTTCTTCATGGGGCGCTCAACAGTACGGGCGAAGTAAAAAAGGGATAGCAGCAGGAAGATGAATACTTTCGCAATCATGAACGAACTATTGCGTGAAATTTCCTCATCCCGCCGTAAAACCACCCCGGTTAAAAGGTTTCCACTGAAATCATAAACACCGGAAACAACCCGGTTGCTCAGCGATCCTGCGCCTCGAAGTTGAAGTTCAAGTTGCGCTGGAACACCGTTTCATAGCCGCGATAAGGCAGCGGCTGGGCACGCAGTACCGCGGCCTCCACCGAGCGCTTGCCAGCCTCGTCATACGGGCAGCCGGGCGCGAACTCGACACTCACCACTTCCCCGCCGGGCAACTGGCGGATGGTCAGGCGGCAGCGCTGGCCGCGCGGAATCGAGTCCGGGCGCATCCATTGGTTGAGCACGGCCTGCTGGATCGCAGCAGCATACTTGGCGGTCAGGTCATTGCTGGTACCGCCCTGCCCCGGCGACGGCGTACTGGCACCGCTGCTGCCACTGCTGGTTGATGCAGCCTGCGCGCGGGCACGGGCATCAGCCACCTGGCGCAGGCGCTGCTCGGCCAGCTTGGCCTCGCGCTCGGCCTGCTCGCGCTTGCGGCGGATCTCGGCGATCTTCTGCTGACGTTCCTGCTCGGCCTGGGTTTCATTGGCCTGGCGCTGCTGGTCGGCGAGCTTCTTGCGGTCCGCCTCTTCCTGCTGCTTGGCCAGGCGCAGTTTCTGCTCGGCTTCTTCCACCCGCTTGCGCTCGGTCAGGTCGATCTGTTCCTGACGGCGCTTGGCTTCCTGTTCCTGCTTGGCTTTTTCCTGCGAGATGGCCAGTGCGCTGACCCGCTCCTGGTCGACAGTGTCCGGTTGGGCAATGCGTTCCTGGGCGTTGTGCTGCTGCGGGGTGGGCGCATCCTGCGGCTTGGGCTCGGGAATGGGTTGCGGCGGCGGCACGGTATCTTCCGGCACCGGCTCGGGCGGCACGTCTTGCGGCGGCGGTTCGGGCAGGTCCGGCAGCTTCTCCGAGGCACGCAGCGCCTGCCGCGCGGCCGAGGCCTCGGCGGCGGACAGCTGCATGTTGGCTTCCAGCGCCGGATCGCCAGCGGCGGCCTCGGTACTGCGCGTGGGCGACCACAACCAGGCAATGATGAAGATCGCCGCTACCAACAAATGCACCAGCAACGCCAGTACGACCGGCAGGCCCCACTCGTTGCGGTTGTCGTGCGGCGGTGGCAGTGCGTCAGCGTGCATCGGTCGCCAGACCCACCTTTTCGATCTTCGCGGCCTTGATCACGTCCATGGCATCCATGACCTTTTCATAGGCCACGCTCTTGTCGGCAGCCACGATCACCCGCAGCTCCTTGTCCTGCGAGGCCAGCGCGCCCAGCTGCGCCTGCAGCGCAGCGGCGTCCATGGCCTGCGGATCCTTGGCTTCGGGCAGCTTCAGGCTCATCTGGCCATCGGCACGTACCGAGACCACGATCGGGTCCTGCTTGCTTTCCAGCGCCTTGGCGGTGGAACTGGGCAGGTCGACTTCAAAACTGAGGGTCAGCAGCGGCGCGGTCACCATGAAGATGATCAGCAGCACGAGCATCACGTCGATATACGGCACGACGTTGATCTCGGACTTGAGCTTGCGGCGCTTGCGACGGGGAATGGCGGCGGTCATAAATTGGCTCCTGCGGTCAGAGGAAGGCGCTGGCGCACTTACTCGTCGCTGCCGCTCTGCTGGCGCTGCAGGATGGAGCTGAACTCTTCGGCGAAGGTTTCATAGCGCACCGACAGCCGCTCGACGCGGGTGGTGAAGCGGTTGTATGCCCACACCGCCGGGATTGCCACGAACAGACCAATCGCGGTGGCGAACAGGGCTTCGGAGATACCCGGTGCAACCGAGGCGATACCGGCCTGCTCACCGCTGCTGATCATGTCGTGCATGGTCACCATGATGCCGAACACGGTGCCGACCAGACCCACGTACGGGGCGGTGGAACCGATATTGGCCAGCAGCTCCAGGTTGCGATCCAAGCCGTCAACTTCGCGGGCATAGGTGGTGCGCATGGCGCGCTGTGCACCTTCCAGCTGGGTGCGGCCATCAAAGGCGCGGCGGCCCTGCAGGCGCGAATATTCGCGGAAACCGGCCTCGAAAATGGCTTCCAGACCATCAACCTGACGGTTGCGGTCGGTCGCCGAGGCGTACAGCTTGCCCAGATCGGCACCGGACCAGAAGCGGTTCTCGAACTCGCTGGCCTCGTTGTCGGCGGCCTTGAACACGCGTGCCTTGCGGAAAATGATCACCCAGCTGATGAACGAGCCGGCCAACAGCAGCAGCACGATCAGCTTGACCGGGATACTGGCCTTGATCATCAGGTCCAGGTAATTGATGCCGCCGCCATGGCTGGCCTGCGCCACGGTCTGCGCGGCTGCGGCGCTGACATCGGCCGGCAGGGCCTCGGTCACGGTGGCCTGCAGGGCCAGAAGCAAAGCGATCATCCGATCTTCCTCAGTGTTGCTTAAGCGTGTTGTGTTTGAAGGGGTTTAAGCACTGCGTGCAGCGCCTCATCGATGGGCTGCGGACGGAAATCCGCGGCCCCGACAGCAGCAAGCCGGACCTGGGCGCTGACCAGTACCTGGTCATCGCGCAGCACCGCCTGCGCCATCAACAAGCTGGCCCGCCGGCATTGCACCAGTTCCACCGTGGTGGTCAGTACATCGTCAAGCTTGGCCGGCTTGAAAAAATCCAGCGTCATCGCCCGGACCACGAACATCTGCCCATCGCCTTCGCGCAGGGACGCCTGTCCGTAACCCAGGGCCCGCATCCATTCGGTTCGTGCCCTCTCCATGAAGGCCACGTAGCGGGCGTGGTAGACCACGCCGCCAGCGTCGGTATCTTCCCAGTAAATGCGTGTCGGCCAACTGAACCGAGACTCATTCGTCATCGCGCTGCTCCGCGAACAGGTCCACCGGCGCCGGCGCAGCCTTGGGCTTGAGGCCCAGATGGCGGTAGGCCTTGTTGGTGGCCATGCGCCCGCGTGCGGTGCGCACCAGGAAGCCCTGCTGGATCAGGAACGGCTCGACCACGTCTTCCAGGGTGCCGCGCTCCTCGGAAAGCGCCGCGGCCATCGACTCGACCCCGACCGGGCCGCCGTCGAAATACTCCACCAGGGTGCGCAGCATGCGCCGATCCAGCTCGTCAAAGCCTTCCGGATCGACCTTGAGCATCTGCATGGCGGCCTGCGCCACGTCCTGGTCGATATGCCCAGCCGCCTTGACCTGCGCGTAATCGCGCACGCGCCGCAGCAGCCGGTTGGCGATACGCGGGGTGCCGCGCGAACGCCGTGCGATTTCGCCTGCGCCCTCGGCACTGCAATCGATGCCGAGGATGGCCGCCGAGCGCCGCACGATGCGGGTCAACTCGTCAGCCGAATAGAACTCCAGCCGCTGCACGATGCCGAAACGGTCGCGCAGCGGCGCGGTCAGCAGGCCGGCGCGGGTGGTGGCACCGATCAGGGTGAACGGTGGCAGATCGAGCTTGATCGAGCGTGCGGCCGGGCCGTCGCCGATCATGATGTCGATCTGGAAATCCTCCATCGCCGGGTACAGCACTTCCTCGACCACAGGCGAAAGACGATGGATTTCGTCGATGAACAACACATCATGCGGCTGCAGATTGGTCAGCAGTGCGGCCAGATCACCGGCTTTTTCGATCACCGGGCCGGAGGTGACGCGCAGCGCCACGCCCAGTTCATTGGCGATCACATGACTGAGCGTGGTCTTGCCCAGACCGGGCGGACCGAAGATCAGCACATGATCCAAGGCTTCGTGGCGTGCCTTGGCGGCCTGGATGTAGATATCCATCTGCTCGCGCACCGGCGCCTGGCCAAGATAATCGGCAAGGCTGCGCGGGCGGATGCTGGCGTCGGCGGCGTCATCCTCACGGGTGGCGCCGGCGCCGATGATGCGGTCGTCAGTCATCTGGGTATGTTACGGCCTGCCATGCGGGAATAGGAGCTGGTTTTGGCGAGAAGTGAGGGAAGACGTGCGAGAAGTGAGTGAAGAGGAGTGAGGAGCAAGAGAAGGCGGCGGCAACGGCAGTTCATGCTTTCCACGACCCGGTTGCCACATGCGAGCAAGGCGGCAACACAGAAGCTGCTCCAGCCCTATCTCGCTCCTCACTCCTCCTCACTCACTCCTGCACGCTAGATTTCCACCTGCGCGCCCAATTCCACCAACCGATTACCCGGTATGCGGAAGAAGCCGGTGGCCGGCGCCGCGTTGCGATGCATGAAGGCGAACAGTTTGTCGCGCCAGATCGGCATGCCACGGTTGGCGCTGGCCACGATGGTCTCGCGGCTGGCAAAGAAGGTGGTGTCCATCGGGTCGAAATAGATGCCGCCGTGGTCGCAGGAACGCATCAGCGCCAGCGGGATGTCCGGGGTTTCCATGAAGCCGTAGCGCACGTAGACGCGGTAGAACTCATCGCCCACCGAATCGATGCGCAGGCGCTGGCCATCGGCCGCGTACGGCATCGGCAGCGTTTCCACGTGCAGGAACACATTGCGCTCGTGCAGCACCTTGTTGTGCTTGAGGTTGTGCATCAGCGCATGCGGAACCACGGTCGGGTCGGCGGTGAGGAACACCGCCGTGCCCGGCACCCGTACCGGCGGCGCCAGCATCAGGCCCGGCAGGAAGGTGTCCAGGCGGATACCGTCCTTGCGGATCTCGTCACGCAGCAACTCGCGGCCGCGCCGCCAGGTGCGCATCATCGTGAACAACACCAGCCCAAGCACCAGCGGGAACCAGGCGCCCTGCAGCAGCTTGGCGCCATTGGCGATCACAAAGCCGAGGTCGATGAACAGGAACACCACGCACAACGCGACGATGGCATGGCGCGCACGCGGCCACAGCACCCGCGCCACCAATGCCAGCAGCATGGTGTCGATCAGCATCGTGCCCGACACCGAGATGCCGTAGGCCACCGCCAGATTGCTGGAGCTGCGGAACGCCAGCACCAGCCCGAAGACCATCACCGCCAGCCCCCAGTTGATGCCGGGGATGTAGATCTGGCCAATCGTGTCGTGCGAGGTATGCAGGATGCGCATGCGCGGGATGTAACCCAGCTGCATGGCCTGCCGCGAGACCGAGAACGCGCCGGTGATCACCGACTGGCTGGCGATCACCGCCGCCATCGTTGCCAGCAGGATCATCGGGATCAGCGCCCACTCCGGCACCGCCTCGAAGAACGGATTGGCCACCGCGTCCGGGCGCTGCAGCACCAATGCACCCTGCCCCAGGTAGTTGAGCACCAGGCACGGCAGCACGAAGAAATACCAGGCGTGGCGGATCGGCGGCGCACCGAAGTGGCCCATGTCCGCATACAGCGCCTCGCCACCGGTCACCGCCAGCACCACCGCGCCGAGGATGAAGATGCCGTGCCAGCCGTGTTCCATGAAGAACCGCGCTGCCCATAGCGGATTGAAGGCCTTGAGCACTTCCGGTGCGGCGATCACGTTCCAGATGCCGATGGCGGCCAGTGACAGGAACCAGATGGTCATCACCGGCCCGAACACCTTGCCCACCTTCTCGGTGCCGAAGCGCTGCGCGGCGAACACCGCGGCCAGCACCACCAGCGTGATCGGCACCACGAAGTGGCCCAACCCCGGTGCCGCGACCTCCAGGCCCTCGACCGCACCCAGCACCGAGATGGCCGGGGTGATCACCCCGTCACCGAAGAACAGCGAGGCGCCGAAAATGCCGAGGATGCCCACCACGTAGGCCGAGCGCGAACCATTGCGCAGGGTGCGCTGGGCCAGCGCCATCAAGGCCATGATGCCGCCCTCGCCGTCGTTGTCGGCGCGCATGATGATGGTCACGTACTTGAGGGTGACCACCATGTTCAAGGCCCAGAACGCCAGCGACAACACGCCCAGCACGGTGTCATGGTCGCTGTTGAGCCCGTAATGCGGCGAGAACGCCTCCTTCAAGGTGTACAGCGGGCTGGTGCCGATATCGCCGAACACCACGCCAATGGCGCCGACGACCAGCGCCATGCCGCCGGCAGCACCGCCGCCGCCATGACCGTGGCCATGACCTTGGGTGGAAGATTCAGACGTGGAAGAAGCGTGGGACATGGCGATCTCAGGTTGGCGTCATGCTGCCGAAGGGGTTAACGCAGCGCCGCTTGCAGCGCTTTACGGATGACCGTGGCGACATCATCGCCCTCGGCACCGGCATCGCGCGCCATCTTGGCGGCCTCTGCCGGTTTATAGCCCAGTTGCTGCAACGCCACTGTCGCCTCGGACACTGCATCGTTGCCCAACGCACCGGCAATCGGTGCGCCGCCGCCGGTGAAATTGGCCGCGCGGTCACGCAGTTCCACCACCATACGCTCAGCGGTCTTCTTGCCTATACCGGGGATACGGGTCAGCGCGGTGACATCGCCGGTCTGGATCAGCCGTGCGAACTCATCCACGCTGGCCCCGGACAGCACCGCCAGTGCAATCTTGGCGCCGATGCCGGACACCTTCTGCACATCGCGGAACAACCGCCGCTCGCCCTCGCGCAGGAAGCCGTACAGCGAAACGCTGTCTTCCTTCTGCGCGTAATGGGTGAACAGGATGATCTCGCGACCGACATCGGGCAGGTCGTAGAACGTGCTCATCGGCGCTTCCAGCTCATAGCCCACGCCATTGACGTCGATCACCAGCCACGGGGGTGCCTTGTGGGCGAGGATGCCGCGCAGACGACCAATCATTCGAAGAACCTCATTTCCGACTCCAAGCCTGCCGCACGTCCACCCCCAGCCGATTGGCGGTGGCGCGGACATGCGCGTGGGTAATGGCCACCGCCAGTGCATCGGCGGCGTCAGCCTGTAATTTGCCCTGCAGGTTCAGCATCAAACCCACCATATGCTGCACCTGTTGCTTTTCCGCGCCGCCGCGACCAACCACGGCCAGCTTGATCTCGGTGGCGGCGTATTCGCTGACCGGCAGGTCGCGCATCACCACCGCGCACACCGCCGCACCGCGCGCCTGCCCCAGCTTCAGGGCCGAATCGGCATTCTTGGCCATGAACACCCGTTCGATCGCCACTTCCTGCGGCTGGAATTCCTCGATCAAGGCGTGCAGGCCATGCGCCAGCAAGCGCAGCCGCTGCGGGAAATCCGCCGCACCCAGCAGCACCAGCGGCGCGTGATGGACGTGTCGGGCACGGCCATTGGCGTCGATGTCGATGATGCCGACGCCGGTACGCTGCGAACCGGGATCAATGCCAAGGATGCGGGTCATAGTGCCTCTACCAGTAAAAAACGGCGCCCAGCATGGCCGGACGCCGTCTCACCCGGTGGGACCGGGCGGGTCGTCAGACCCGCTCCAGGCTCGCCTGGTCAACGTTGGAATACACGTCCTGCACGTCGTCCAGGTCTTCAAGCATGTCCAGCAGCTTTTTCACCTGCACGGCGGTGTCGGCATCGACGGCAACGTCATTGTCGGCACGGAAGGTGATTTCGCTGTGATCCGGCTCCAGCTTGGCCGCCGCCATCGCAGTTTTCACCGACAGGAATGCTTCCGGGGCGGTAATCACGTCGATCGAACCATCCTCCGGATAGACCGCGATGTCGTCGGCACCGGCCTCGATCGCAGCTTCGGTGATGGTTTCCTCATCCGCGCCGGGGGCGAAGCTCAGCACGCCGAGCCGCTTGAACATGAACGACACCGAGCCTTCGGTGCCCATGTTGCCGCCGCACTTGCTGAAGGCATGGCGCACGTCGGCCACGGTACGCACGCGGTTGTCGGTCAGGCAGTCGACGATCACGGCAATGCCGCCCGGGGCATAGCCCTCGTAGCGCACTTCCTCGTATTCCACACCTTCCAGCTCACCGGTGGCCTTCTTGATCGCGCGCTCGATGACATCCTTGGTCATGTTCGCGCTCAGGGCCTTGTCCACCGCGGTGCGCAGACGTGGGTTGTTGTTTGGGTCGCCTCCGCCACCGCGGGCAGCAACGCTGATCTCCCGGATGATTTTGGTGAAAATCTTGCCGCGCTTCGCGTCATTCGCGTTTTTGCGGCCTTCGATGGAAGGACCTCGACCCATGGGAATACCGTACATCTGTCAGGAACAGGACGGTAATTCTACCTGATCCCCCGCCACGGCCCCGTCATTGTCCGCTTACGGCGGCAACCGCTGGGAAGCGCCCCTGGCGCAGGAAGCCGGCGGTCAGCGTGGCCACCTCCGGCGACAGCACCAGCCCGCTGTGGCTGACCGGCACCACGCAATGGTCGGCCAGGCCCGGCAGGCGGGTTTCGGCCAGGCCTACGGTGCCATCGGACTCGCCCTCCAGCGCGCCCATCATCGCCCCCAACCCATGCGCCACCGAGCCGGCGATCAGCCCGACCTCGGCTTGCCCCTGCCAATCCGGTAGGCCGTGCAGCAGCAGGTCACCGCTACGCCCGAGCGCGGCCGACCAGCCATGCTCGGCCATGGAACGGGCAGTGCCGCTGCCGCATAGCGGCGAACCCAGGCAGACCACCCGCGGCACCTGCAGTGCCGGCGAACGACGCAGCGCTTCCAGTGCCACCAAGCCGCCCAGGCTGTGCCCGACCAGCGACACCGGCCCAAGCCGCTGCAGCCGCTGCACCAGTTGCGGCACCGCCTGCTCAGGGCCGCCGAACACACTGGCGTAGCCGAAGGTATCCACCACGAAGCCCTGGCTGCGCAGGCGCCATGCCAGCGGCAACAACCAGGAGCGGGTGTTCCAGATACCGTGCAGTATCAGCACTCGGGGACGCGGGGAATTCTGCAGGGACATGCGCGCAGTTTCCGTCATCGGCCTTGCTCACCACAACGGGCTGGCGCACCGCCTTCAGTCGAAGTTGTAATCCAACTGCACGGCCAGCTGCCTTCCCACCGCGCTGTAGACATCGTCGTAGTAGTAGGGGAACTTGGCATTGCTGCTGTCGCGTGGCGGCGGCGTATCGAAGACATTGTTGACGAACAGTGTCACAGCGGCCTGCTCGGTGAGGCGTTTGCCGATGTTGGCATTCCACAGGAACAGCGGCGGCAGGCGTCCATTGCCGTCGACCCGGGGCAGGCTGCCGTAGCGGATGCCAAACAGGTTGGCGGACCAGCCCGTCGTCCCCTGCCAGCCGAGGCTGGCGCTGAAATTGCTGCGAAAGGCGCGGTTCTCGCCGGATTGCCAAGGCACCTGCCGCCACTGCTCGTGCAGGGTGCCCGGTGCACGTACACGCCGGCTGGCATGCAACATGCGCGACCACGCCGAATGGAGGGCGAACTGACCGGCGGCAGTATCCATACGCGCATCCACTACCGCATCGAGGCCGCGCACACGCTCATTGGATTGGTTGGCCGCCATCGATTCGACCATGACAATGCGGCCCACACCGCCGCCACTACGCACCACTCTGGCGCGCGCCTTGCGGCACTCCCACGAGCGCAGATCCGCGCTCGAAGGACTACCGTCCAGTTTCATTCCGGTGCTGCATTCGGCCTCGTCGCGCAGCAGTACCAGCGGCGCTATGCGGCCAATCCCCTGCTCGCTGCGCACGTCCCAGTAGTCCAGGCTCATCGACATCGCCTCGGCGGCGTCCCAGACCACGCCCAGCGTACTGGACACCCCGGACTCGGCACCCAGTCCGGGGTTTCGCGATGTCCGGGTCAGGAACGCCGAGGTAAACGCTGCGCAATCAGGGTTTGCACCGGCCTGCATGCAGCGCAGTACATCCACTGCGCTTCCAAAACTGCCGCCGCCGTCGGTATACGTCCAATGCATATCCGGGACCTTGAAGCTGGTGGCGTGGCTGGCGCGCAATAGTAGGCCTGCCAACGGACGCCACTCCAGGCCCGCGCTCCAGGTCGGCGTGATGCCCAGCGATGCGCTGTCATCGTATTTGTCCCAGCGCCCGGCGAGGTTGAGCTTGAGCGTGCTGGCCAAGGGGATGCGTGCCTCGCCACCGAGTGCATAGCGGCTGCGGCCGCCGGCGCCGACGCTACCTGCCAGGTCGTACAGTTCAAGCTGCAAGGGCAGCACCGAGGGCCGGTTCTGCAGCGCATAACTCTGGTGACTGGCCTCCAGCACCAGCGCCATCCCCAGTTTCCCGGTCTTCAACTCGGCGATGTCACCGGACAGCACGTAGCTGGCGCTGTCCACCTGGCTGCGCGCGCGGTATTGCACGGTCGCCGACATCGCGCGGTATTCCCCGGTGGTAAGCGGGCGATACCAGTGGTCGAGATTGAGCGGCTGGATGATGACGCCATCATCAGTGAAGCCCTGCGCCTGGCCGAAGAAAAAAGCGTTGACCTGCGCGCCGAGCAGCCGCCTGAAATCGCGTTGCAGGCGGTAGTCGGAGTGACCGAGCGTAAGGTTCCACTCCATGTCTTTCCACGCATCCCCGCGCAGCCCCAGCGCCAGATCTGCCATCTGCTCGGCATAACGATCATTCATCGGCGCCAGGCCGCCCATCTCCTGCGGGGTCAACACCCGCAGCGGTGAAACCAGACCCAGCTGCGGGTCCTGCACCAGGTTCACCCTGCCAGTGCGGCTGCTGTGCGGGCCGGTGATGGTTTCAGGTACGGCCGCGATCTCGCTGCGTGCATGCCGTAGCTGCACCGTCGTCCACAGCTGGATGTCGGCAGGCAGGTCACGCTCGGCATGCAGGCGCCCGGATATTTCCCGACGCGCATCTGCAAGTGATGCATAACCGGCATTTCGCCATGTGCCACAGCCCCAGCCATGTGCCTGGCCCGGTGCTGCCGCGTAGTTCCAGTCAACAAAGGCCGTGTCCCAGCGCTCACAGACACCGGCCGGCAAGGCCTGCAGCACCCCGCCTTCTCCTTCCACTCCCAGCCCAAGTGCGGGCTGCGGCCCTGCCGCGGATTGCGGCGCAACCTGGATTCCGCGTTGGTAGCCACGCAGCAGTTCGTCCTGCGCGAACTGCAGCACGTAGTCCGCGCGCCAGTCCTGGCCGCTGAAGCCCGCCGACCAGTGCATATCCACCCGATCAGCACCGCCCTGGGTACTGGTCCCTGTGCGCAGCTTCAACTGATGGCCGTCGCGCGGCTGCTTAAGCACGATGTTGATCACCCCGGCGATCGCATCGGCGCCGTAAACCGCCGATGCCCCACCGGTCATCACCTCGACCCTGTCCACGCCGGCCAGCGGAATGCTGCCCAGACTCTGGAAGTTGCTGCGCCCATTGGAGGGAAAGGGATAGTCCGGCACACGCCGGCCGTCGACCAGGATCAACGCACGCCCGGCGCCCAGGCCCCGCAGATTCACCGGCTGGGCATTGGCGGAGAAACGACCGCCGCCGCTCTGCGACTCGGCGCCGTAGACACTCATGCCATTGATGGCCAATACCTCGGCCAGTGAAAACCGACCCTCGCGCTCCATCTGCTCGGCACTGATCACCGTCAGCGGTGCCGCACCTTCAAACTCACTGCGGCGAATACGCGAGCCGGTGACCTGCAGTGCGCCCAACGAGGTTGCCACCTGCGGCAGCAGCCGTGGCTGGGCCGGTTTGGCCGCCGCTGCCGGCAGTGGCTTGGGCGCCGCGACAATGGTAACAACCCCGCTATCGGTCAGCCGGTAACTCAGCCCGCTGCCGGCCAACAGCTGCTGCAGGGCTTCGGCGGCGCTGTAACGCCCGCTCAACGCCGGCGCGGTTTTGCCACGCAGCATCTGCGGGGCCATCAGGATCTGCAGATCGGCCGCCGCTGCCAGCTCCGCCAATGCCTGTTCCAGCGGCTGTTGCGGCATTTTGTAAGCCTGCATCGCTGCCGGTGTCTGTGCCCTGGCCGCGGTGCCGAACAGCAACAGACACAGCAGTGCGGGGGCCAGCCAGTGCCGGCGCTTGCCACCCAGCCTCTCGGGGTCATCTGTAGCGGCAATCATCCCCTCTCCCAGTAGCAATCCGGCTGGCATGGCGATCCCAACCCGGTGTACAGACGCAGCAAGCGCAAAACACCTCATCTGGCAGAATCGCTGGCACTAGCCCAAGCTGCGCGTGCCGATTCAGACTGTCAACGCCCGCCAATGACTGCCGCCCTGCCGCCCGCCCAGCCGCCTCCCGACACCGTCCGGGACACGGGCAGCATGGCCCAACAGTACCGCCCACGCCTGATGCGTTACTTCAGGAACCACCTGGGTTCGGTTGAAGATGCGGAGGATCTCACCCAGGAAACCCTGGTGCGGATGATGCGCGATCCACAGGCCGACAGGGTCAACAATGTCGAAGCCTATCTGATGACCATCGCGGGCAACCTGTTGCGCGACCGCTACCGCCGCGACCGTACCCGGCATACCGGCCAACACGTATCCCTGGACGAAACGACCGAGGACTGGCCTGCCGAAACTGTCTGCGGCGAGCGCGTCTACCAGGACCGCGAACGCCTGCAGAACTTCCTCAAGGTGCTGGATGACCTGCCGCCGCGCTCCCAGCAGGTATTCCTGCTGCACCGCTATGAAGGCCTCACCTATCGCGCGATTGCCAGCCAGCTGGGTATCAGCGTCAGTGCCGTCGAAAAACAAATGATGCGTGCCCTGCTCCACTTCGGCACGCGGCTGGAGCAACCATGAAACAGACCCCGCTGAATGTCGTGGAAGACGCCGACCCGATCCGGACCCAGGCCGCCGTCTGGTTCGCGCGCCTGCACGATGATGAAGTGAGCGAGGCCGAGCAGGCCGAGCATCAGGCCTGGCTGGACGCCGACCCCGCACATCGGCAGGCGCATGAACGTATCGAGCGCACCTGGATGATGCTGAGCGACTTTTCGGCCACGCCGGAAATCAGCCAACGGCTTGCGGCAATACCTGCAGCCACGCCGCAAGCACTGCCGCAACCGCGTCGCAGGCCCGGCCGCATGCGCTGGCTGGCCGCCTGCGCGGCTGCCGTGACCGCCGTGGTCATCGGCTGGCGGCTGCTCGCTCCGGCACCGGCAACCGAGCTGCGCTATGCCAGCGCGGTCGGCGAACACCGCAGCATCACGCTGGAAGACGGCACCCGGATCGAACTGGACACCGGCACCCAGCTGCGCGTGCGCTACAGCGCGCAGCAGCGCCGCATCCACCTGGATCAGGGCCGGGCCTTCTTCAAGGTGGCACGCGATACCGCGCGCCCACTGACGGTGGATACCGCGCAGGGCAGCGTTCGCGCCGTCGGCACCGAGTTCGAGGTCTATCGCCGCGCCGATGCGCTGGATGTCACCTTGTTCGAAGGCAAGGTACAGCTGCGCGCGGCTGCCGCCGATGACAGTACGGCAGCACTTGCGACCCTCATTCCCGGCCAACGCGCGCACCTGGCGGCGGGGCAACGCCCGCAGGTGCAGACCTTCCAGGGCGGCAGCGCACCGGCATGGCTGCAGGGGCAGCTGGTGTTCAACGACCTGCCGTTGCGTTTGGCGGTGGAGGAATTCAACCGCTATGGCGGCACGCCGCTGCGGGTCGACGATGCGGCCTTGGGCGAACTGCGCATCTCCGGGGTTTTCCGCAGCAATGACAGTGCCGGCTTTGTTGAAGCGCTCGCGGCCCTGCACGGCATTTCACCGCGCAAAAATGCCGCCGGCGAAACCGAACTGCGGCGCTGACGCGGCACGCCGCCAACGCGGCCGAGCGCCATGCATACGGCTTACAACGCCTGCCGCAGTGCCTGCCTGATCCGCTCACGTTCCTGCTGTTGCAGCGCCAATACTGCCCGCAGCCGCTGATTCTCCTGCTGCAACTGGCGCAGCTGGCGCGCCTGCGGCGCGCGCATGGCGCCGCAGGTACGCCGCAGCAAGGCCAGCGCCGCGTCATTGAAACCGTGCTTGCGGCACAGCGCGCGCAAGCTCGCTGCGTCATCCACCTCACGCAGGAATTCGATTACCTGCTCTTGGTCAAAACGTTTGCTCATGCCTGCTTCCGCCCTGCCGGCAGCTGCATTCAACACGCGCGCTGCCGTCCTTCGCATCAACCGGAAATCCGCACCTTGGCTGCGCAAGCAACACACCGCCAGGTCCGCCATGCAGGAGTCCGACGCGCTCGCACTGCGAAAAACCGGCTCCCTTGCTCTATAGACGCGACAGGCACGCAGCAGCCACAGCGATGCAGCGCACACTTTGCAACATGCACACAACAACCTGCATCGCAGCCAGTGCGCGCTACCAGATTTGTGAGTGGAAACCTTCAGACGGATACAAATCCGGCGCGTGCAACGGGCCGAGTTTGTGAAAGCAGCGCGCGTCGCGCGGCTGGCGTTCAATGGAGCGCGGGAGGGGCAGTACGCAGCAGCGTTGTAGCTGGCACGGCACTCACCGGGCCTTGCCCAGTGCAATCAGACAGCAGCCCGACGCAGGATGAATTCCTTGTCGCGGGTATTGCCGACCGGGAATTCATACCCGCCGACCTGCTCGAAACCGTGCCGAGCGTAAAAGCGCTGCGCACCAAAGTTCTCCGACCACACGCCAATCCACAGCGTCCGTCCCGGAGTCTGCAGCCATTGCAGGGCCGCCTCGAACAACTGCCCGCCGCGACCACCGCCCTGGTGATCGCGCAACACATACAGGCGCTTCAACTCGCCATCGGCCGCGGTGGCCTGCGGATGCGGCAGCCCGCAGGGGCCGGCAAAGGCAAAACCCACCGCCTCGCCCTGCACCTCCAACAGCCACGCCGCGTAGTCCCCGGACTGCAGCTGCTGCCGCTGCAGTTCCAGCGGATAGGCCGTGGCCAGATAGGCGGCCAGATCCTCAGGCGGATACAGGTGGCCGAACGTTTCCACAAAGGTACGTTCGGCCAGGTCGCACAGCAGTGCGGCATCTTCAGCGGTAGCGCGACGGATAGTCATGAAGCCAGGAACCAGAGAAGAGGAAGCAGCAACGAAGCTAGCTTGAGCATCCAAGCAGTGTCCCAAACAAAAAAACCAGGAACCAAAGAAGGCCTCACGCTCTCTCTGGTTCCTGGTTCCCAGCGGCTGGTTACGGGCTCTTGGGCCGTACCTGCACGTGTACTTCAGCCAGCTGTGCATCGGCGATCGGCGACGGGGCGTCGGTCATCAGGCACTGCGCGCCGGTGGTCTTCGGGAACGGGATCACGTCACGGATGGACTCGGTGCCGGCCATCAGCGCGGCAATACGGTCGATACCGAAGGCAATGCCGCCGTGCGGCGGTGCGCCGTAGTTCAGCGCATCCAGCAGGAAGCCGAACTTGGCACGGGCTTCTTCGGCACCGATGCCGAGCAGCTCGAACACTGCGCTCTGCATTTCCGGGCGGTGGATACGGATGGAACCGCCGCCGATCTCGTTGCCGTTGAGCACCATGTCGTAGCCGCGCGATACCGCGGTCTTGGCATGCGTGCGCAGCTCGGCCACATCGTCCACCGCCGGCGCGGTGAAGGGGTGATGCAGGGCGACGTAGCGCTGCTCTTCCTCGTCCCACTCGAACATCGGGAAGTCGGTGACCCACAGCGGCGCCCAGGTATTTGCGACCAGGCCAAAGTCCTTGCCGGCCTTCAGGCGCAGCGCACCCATGAAGTCGGAGACCTTGTTGTAGCCGCCGGCACCGAAGAACACGATGTCGCCATTGCCGGCGCCAACGTGCTTGAGCAGCGCGGCGAAGGCATCTTCGGCGAAGAACTTCTGGATCGGCGAGCTGATCTCGCCGTTCTCGGCGATCTTGATGTAAGCCAGACCCTTTGCACCGTACTTGGCGGCATGGGCAGCGTATTCGTCGATCTGCTTGCGGCTGAGGGTGGCGCCGCCCGGGATGCGCAGCGCGGCCACGCGGCCGTCGGCGTCATTGGCAGCGGCGGTGAACACCGGGAACTCGCTGGTCTTGACCAGCTCGGCCACGTCCACCAGCTCCAGCGCGTTGCGCAGGTCCGGCTTGTCCGAACCAAAGCGACGCATCGCCTCGGCCCAGGTCATGCGCGGGAACTGCGCAGCCAGTTCCACGTCCACCACTTCCTTGAAGATGGCGCGGATCATGTTTTCGACGAAGTCCTGGATGTCGCTCTCGCGGACGAAGGCGAACTCCATGTCCAGCTGGGTGAATTCCAGCTGGCGGTCGGCGCGAAGCGCTTCATCGCGGAAGCAGCGTGCCACCTGGTAGTAGCGGTCGAAGCCGGCCACCATCAGGATCTGCTTGAACAGCTGCGGGCTCTGCGGCAGGGCGTAGAACTCACCCGGGTGCATGCGCGCCGGCACCAGGAAGTCGCGCGCGCCTTCCGGGGTGGCCTTGGTCAGGATCGGGGTTTCGATGTCCTGGAAGCCGCGCTCGTCCAGATGGCGGCGCAGGGCCTGCACCAGCTTGATGCGGGTGCGCTGCATGCGCTGCATTTCCGGGCGGCGCAGGTCCAGGTAACGGTACTTCAGGCGGGTTTCTTCGCCTGGGTTCTCGTGCGCATGGAACGGCAGCGGCGCGGCCTTGTTGAGGATGGTGATGCGCGTGGCGATCACTTCCACCTTGCCGCTGCGGATCTTGTCGTTGACCGCATGACGCGCGCGAACCACGCCCTCGACCTGCAGCACGTCCTCGTAACCGAGGCTGGCGGCGACGGCAAACACCTCCGCGTTGTCCGGCTCGACCGTGACCTGGACGATGCCTTCGTGATCACGCAGATCGATGAAACAGACGCCGCCGAGGTTACGGGCAACGTCGGTCCAGCCGGCGAGGGTCACGGTTTGGCCGATCAGGGTCTCGTCGACCAGGCCGCAGAAATGGGTACGCATGGAAAGCTCCGCAGGGGGCCCGGCACGAAACGGTGCCGGGTAGCCCCGTATTTTGGCGCTCAGCGGGGGCTGGAGCAAATCTGCCGCTCAGTCACGCCGCCTTAAGTGGGATTCGCCCTATAGTTCGGCCACCAAACCTGAACAGGGCAGCCGCCATGAACCACTCTCTCCTGCTTGCTGGCCTGGCAGCCCTGCTGGGCCTGGCCATGACCCCTTCCCCGGCGGCCGCCCAGGCCGGTTTCCCGGGCAGCCAGAACGGCACCATCCGTTGTGACAGCAACAGCAACCGCCAGCAGGTCTGCAATACCGGCTGGCGTGGCGCGGTGCTGGTGCGCCAGGTGTCCGATACGCGCTGTACCGAAGGCCGCAACTGGGGCAGCAACAATGGCAGCGTCTGGGTCAGCGGCGGCTGCCGCGCCGAATTTGCCGAAGCCCGCGGCAACTGGGCCGGCGGCAACGGCCAGGGCGGCTGGAATGGCAATGGCAATGGCAATGGCAACCGCACCATCCGCTGCGACAGCAACAACAACCGCCAGCAGGTCTGCAACACCGGCTGGCGCAGCGCGGTACTGGTCCGCCAGATCTCCGATACGCGCTGCACCGAGGGCCGCAACTGGGGCAGCAATAACGGCAGCGTCTGGGTCAGCGGCGGCTGCCGGGCCGAGTTCGCCGAAGGCCGCGGCGGCTGGGGCCCAGGCAATGGCAACGGCCAAGGTGGCTGGAACGGCAATGGCAATGGCAACCGCACCATCCGCTGTGACAGCAACAACAACCGCCACGTGGTCTGCAATACCGGCTGGCGCAGCGCGGTACTGGTCCGGCAGATTTCCGATACGCGCTGCACCGAGGGCCGCAACTGGGGCAGCAGCAACGGTACGGTCTGGGTCAACGGCGGTTGCCGTGGCGAATTCGGCGAAGGCCGCGGTGGCGGCAGCGGCTGGAACAACGGCGCCGGCAACGGCTACCTGGTCGAGTGCGCCAGCAGCAGCAACCGTCCCAATACCTGCGCCTGGGACCGCCGCCAGGGCCGCCCGGTCATCGTCCAGCAGCTGTCCGATACGCGCTGCGTGGAAGGCCGCAATTGGGGCTACAACGGCAACAGCATCTGGGTAAACGGCGGCTGCCGCGCGCGCTTCAGCGGCCGCTGAGCTTCCGGCTCAAGTGGAGCGGAGGGCGCCAGCAATGGCGCCCTCCGTGTTTCACGCCTCGCTGCCCCACGGTGCCGGCGGCAGCTGCACCGGCGTACTCAGGTCGAATTCCACCTGGAACAAGCGCCCATCCGGACGCGCCAGTTCGTAGACAAAGCGCTGGCCGGGCACCAGCTCCATCGCCCAGGTATTGCGCAGCGAGGCGGTCATGCCATGCGCGCTGAACATCGCCACCGACGCAGCATCGGCCGGGAATTCCTGGCGCGCGGCGCTGCCGGCCTGCGCGGTGTCACCGCCATACATGGTCACCGCATCCGGACTGCCGTCGGCATGGCGATGATCGTGCTTCAAACGCAGGCCGGTATCGGTACGGCTGATCACCCAGGTCCGCGAATGGTCATCCCCTACATGGAACGGCACCCGCAGTTCCTGTTGCGGGCTGTCGCAGCCACGCACATGCATCACCAGGGTTTTGCCATCGAACGGGTCCGGCGCGCTGGACTGCGGCTGGTTGGCGATGATGCGCCCGGCGAAGGCCTGCCCGCAGTACTGCGCCAACCCGGCAAGAAACTGATCGGCCGGTGCAACCGCCGCAGTGGCCGCATTGCCGGTAGCGCCGGCCATCGCCGAAGCCGGAACAATGGCCGCGCCGGCCAAGGCCAGCGCGCTGAAAAGAACGGAGAAGGAAGATGTTTTCATTCCCCGATCCTCGCCTACCCGTCAGCTCAAGGCAACGCGCCACCCACGTGTACGTCATTCCGCGCCGACTGCAGGGCACTGCGCCATTGCGCGGTCACCGCCGATTGTTCGCCGTACAAGGGCGTGGCCGCCGCCACGGCGCGCTGCCAATGCTGCACTGCCTCGCTGCGCTCGCCGCGCGCTTGCGCCCAGCGCGCCCGCAGCACCTGCTGGCGTACCGCCGCATAAGGGCTGTGCGCAAGCAGCGGCTCCACTGCGTCCAGCGCCTGCCCGGCCGCCGGCAACCGCTGCTTGGCCAGCAGCCATTCGGCCCAACTCTGCTGCAGGCGTATGCCATTGGCACTGCTGGCGGGGATCCGCGGCAACCACACTGCATGCGCACGCTGCACCAAGGCATCGCCTGCGTCCTTGCCCTGTGCGGCCAGCAACAGGCCAAGCTGCAGTTCCAGGTCCAGGCTGTCGGGATGATCTTTGCCTATGGCCGCGTTGCGTATTGCCAGTGCCTGCCGGTAGTCGGTTTCGGCGCTGGCCAGATCGCCCTGCGCCTGCGCCAGCTGCGCGGCGGTTTCGGTGATCAGCGAATAGTTGTAGCTGTCCTTGCCCAGCACTTCCGCCGACAAGCGCAGCGCCGTTTCAACAAAGGGCTGCGCGCGTGCATATTCGCCCTTGCGCATCAACGCCAACGCCAAGCGGTTGTTCTCGCTGACCACATAGATGCTGCGCTGCCCGAAGATCTTCGGTGCGCGGACCAGGTTTGCCTCGAACGCAGCGATGGCCGCATCCAGGTCGCCTCGGTCCATCACCATCAGCGTACGCTCGGTATTGCTGGCCCAGTAGTCGTACGACATCTCACCCAAGGTGCGCAGGAACATCGGCGTGGACTGGTCAAACGCGGCCGCCGATGCGGCCAGATCACCCTTGCGCCGGTACATCATGCCGAGGTTGTCCAGGGTCACGCCGATGTACTTTTCGCGCTTGCCGGCCTGGTGCCGCTGCAACGCCTGCTTGAACGCGGTTTCGGCATCGTCATAGCGCTGTTCGGACAGCAACGACAGCCCCAGCGAATTATAGGACTGGGCGACGCGGAAGCTGTCCGCCGGCTGCTTGCCCAGCAAGCCCAGCAAGCCCAGCAAGCCCAGCGCGCGCCGAGCCATGTTTGCGCCTTCCACGCCGTTGCGGTTGTTGGCATAGCTGCCTGCCAACAGGTTGAACAGGCGTGCGGCTTCGTCCAGATTCTTCTCGCCACCAGCTGCAGCCATGGCTTCTGCCGCCTGCAGCATCATCGGATTGGCACGCCGCAGGTCGCCGGTATTGCGGTAGGCCAGGCCAATCACGCCCTTCAGGCGCGCCTGTACTTCGGCCGATGCGTCCAACTCCTCATCCATCCGTGCCGCAGCACGGTCCAGCACTTCGCGGGCACTGATGTCCTCGCCGCCGCGCTCGCCTTTTTCGCGTGGATCAGCCGCCTGGAACATTTCCACCAGAAAGCCGCTGACCTGCTCGGCGATCTTCGCCTCGCGCTCAGCGGCGGCACGCTCGGCAGCCAGGCGCCACACAAACCAGGCCGCAAGCAGCAGCACCAACAGCAGCAGCCCTGCACCCTTCCAGTTGCGCCGCAACCAACGCCCTGTACGATACCAGCGACCACCTTGGCGCGCCCGCACCGGCCGATGCTGCAGGTAGCTACGCACATCGGCCGCCAGTGCTTCCACCGACGGATAACGCTGCTCGGTGGGCAAGGCACCGGCGTGCACCACGATGGCATCCAGATCACCGCGCAAGGCCCGCTTCCAACTGCAATCGGCCTGTGCCACCTGGCTGGGCGCGGCCACCGCCACACCCCCATCGTCCGCCCCACGCCGGCCGCCTTTGCAGGCCACCAGTTCGCTCAATACCGCGGCTAGACTGAAAACGTCACTGCTCACACCCGCTGCCTGCCCCGATTGCAGCTCCGGCGCCGCATAGGCCGGGGTGAAGAACTGCGCGGCCGCTTCGCTGTACGTATCGTCCAGCAGCCGCGACACCCCGAAGTCGAGCAATACCGGTTCGCCATCCTCACGCACCAGGATGTTGGACGGCTTCAGGTCGCAATGCAGCACCAACCGCGCATGCGCGGCCTGCACTGCGCTGCATACCTTCAGGAACAGCTGCAGGCGCTGGCGAAGATCCAGCTGTTGGCGCGCGCAGTACACATCCAGCGGCTCGCCACTTATGTATTCCATCACCAGGTAAGGATGCCCGCCCGGCGTGCTGCCTCCGTCGTACAGGCGCGCGATGTTGGGATGCTGCAGGCTGGCAAGGATGCGCCGCTCGGCGGCCAACCGCTCGGCAACACGTGCACCGGGTTTGCCGAGCAGAAACTTGATTGCCACTTCCTGCGCATACAGGCCATCGGCGCGCTCGGCGCGGAACACGATGCCCATGCCGCCACTGGCCAGCCGCTCACACAGGCGCCACGGCCCGATGCAATCACCTTCGCCCAGCTCCGATGGCGCGGCAGCGGCGAACAGCTGCGCCATCGGTTCACGGGCGCGGCCAAGATCGCAGGTCTGCGCCTGCAGCAGCTCCAGGGTTTCGGCAATGACTGCCGGATTGGCGCTCAGGCGCGCAAGCTCGGTCCGCCATTGCGAAGGCGCCAGCTCACACACCGCATCAAACAGCTCGCGTACCTGCTGCCAGTTTTCTCGATCCACCAACATCCCCTTTGCCGCGCACCCACCTCCAGGAGGCGTGCCGGTCGGGGAATGATAAGCGCCGCTCAGCGCTGGCGTACGTAAGAGCCGGACGCAGTGGACGACGCTGGCGCTGGATTCTCGGCGGAGCGCTCATCTCTTACGACCTCCGGATCAACGGGCGGCGTGGCTTCGTTGCTCAGCGGGTCAACATCCATCGGCCGGCGGAACACCAGCGATGGCAGCAGCGTGGTCAAGGCCGCGTACAGCAGCAGTGCACCAAACAGCACCGGCGATATCGCAAAACGCTCGCGCATGATCGCCGCCAGCACCAGGGTGAAAATCAAGGTGGGCGATAACGCCAAGGCCACCCGCAGGCTGGTGCGGAAGCTCTCGCCGAACATCAGGCGGCGCTGCAGCCAGATCACCGCGATGCGCAGCGGCAGCACCACCAGGGTGATCAGCAGGCCCAGCCCCAGCGCTTCAAAGCTCAAGGCTTCGGCCGGCACCTTGGTGCCCGCGTTGAAGAAGTAGAACGGCACGAAGAACGAGGCGAACAGGCGCAGTGCATGCAGGTTTTCATGCGATGCCAGCAAGGGCATACGCTGCTGCAGCAGGCGCGCCACCAGCCCGGCGATGAACGCACCCACCAGGTAATACACACCCAGCCCGTAGGTGATGTAGGCGGCCAGCATGCCCACCATCACCAGCAACGAGAACTCCGAGCCCGGCGCATGCGGCGCCACCCAGCGCCCCAAACCGACGAACAACAGCGGCAAACCCACCATCATCGCGAGCAGGGCAAAGCTCGACAGCGCCATATGCACCGGATCGCCGGCCTGCAGCACCACGAACAAGGCCGCCAGGGCTAGCAGCTCGCCGGCAATTGCCTTGCTGCTGACCCAGAAGCGTTCGGCGTCATCAAGCCCGAGCTGGGACAGGGAATCCATGATGAAACCGGTGGATGGCGTCAGCAGCGCCAAGGCCAGCAAGGCCGCCGCCTGCCACTGCAGGCCGGCGTAGTGCCAGGCCAGCCAGGCCATGCCGGTAAGCGTGGCACTGCGGATCAGCAGATGAGTGACCAGCGGCCACATGCCCTTGCGCAGGTCGGCGATGTCCACTTCCAGGCCGGCAAACAGGAACAGCGAGGAAATGCCCAAGGTGGCGAGCAGGTTGACCACCGGATCATGCGAGCCGTCGCCCAACCACAGCATCGCGCCAATGCCGAACACCAGACAGGTCAGCGGCGCGGGAATGCTGAAGCGCTGCAGCGCGCGTGGAATCACCAGCAACGCGAAGATCAACAGCAGATAGATCACTTCCCTGCTCATGGCGCGGGTGTCCTCTTTGAACGGATGCACGGGGCCGCGCGCACCAGCAACCGCCGCGCCGACGGTGCAACCGTCAGCCCAGCCGCACGCCGGCCAGCTCCCCAACCTGGCGCAGGATGCCATTCCTGCCGTCATCGTCCAGTGCAGAGCCCTGCAGGTAGCAGCTCAGCAGCCACGCCGGGCCACCGGCCAGGGGCCACAGCACGGCGATATCGTTGCTGGTGTCCTGGCCGTTGCTGCCGGTCTTGTCACCCACCCGCCAACCCTGCGGCAGGCCTGCACGCAGGCGCGCGTCGCCGGTCTGGTTGTCGATCAGCCAATCGGCCAGCTGCTGCCGCGAGGCCGGGCTGAGCACGTCGCCAAGCAGGAAGCGCTGCAGGTTGGCCGCCATCGCCGCCGGGCTGGTGGTGTCACGCGGATCGCCGGGCGCAAAGCGGTTGAGCTCGGGCTCGTTGCGCGCACTCACGGTGATGCGATCACCCTGCTCGCGCAGGAAGGCAGTTAGCCCCTGCGGGCCGCCGAGCAGAGGCAACAGCAGGTTGGCGGCGGCGTTGTCGCTGATGATCATGGTCGCCCGGCACAGATCGCGCACGGTCATGTCCTTGCCGACATGCCGCTCGGTGAACGGCGAGTGGCTGATGATGTCGCCTTGCCGCACCGCCACGCGCTGGTCCAGCGACAACCTGCCCGCATCGGCGCGGTGCAGGATGGCTGCGGCCAACGGCAACTTGACCGTGCTGCACATCGGGAAGCGCTCGTCCATGCGATGGCCATAGCGCGCGCCGCTGGCCGGATGCCATAGACACACCCCAAGGCGCCCGCCACTGGCCTTTTCCAGTGCGGCAAAGTCGGCGCTATGGGTCGGCATGGGTGAAGCGGCAACGGCGCTGCGCGCCAGCGCGGTCGGCAGCAGCGAGCTGGCCAGCGCGGCGCCGCCAAACATGAGGAACTGACGACGAGCAAGCATGGGGTTCTCCTAGGCTGATTAAGGCTGATGGTGAAGCCTGCAGGCGCTGACGACCATCACGAAGATTCATCGGGAGCCATTAGATTTATTTGTAGCAAAGTCACCAATTTGGCCACTCCAGCGGAAATAATGCGGCAGACCATCAACTTTCATCATGACTCCGCGATGATCCGCCCCCAGCTACCGCTCAACGCCCTACGCGCCTTCGAGGCTGCCGCCCGCCACCTCAACTTCACCCGCGCGGCGCTGGAGCTGTGCGTCAGCCAGGCGGCCCTGAGCCATCAGATCCGTGGACTGGAGGACAGACTGCAGGTCAGTTTGTTCCACCGGCTGCCACGCGGCGTGGCACTTACCGACGAGGGCGCGGCGTTGTACCCGGTGCTGACCGAAAGTTTCGACCGCATGGCGATCGCGCTGGACCGTTTTACCGGCGGCCGCTTCCGTGAGGTGCTCACCGTGGGTGTTGTCGGCACCTTTGCCACCGGCTGGCTGCTGCCGCGGCTGGCCGCCTTCGAGTCGGCGCATCCGGATATCGAACTGCGCGTGCAGACCCACAACAACCGCATCGATCTGGCCGGCGAAGGCCTGGATCTGGCGATCCGCTTTGGCGACGGTGACTGGCAGGGCCAGGATTGCGTACCGATCGTCGATACCGCGTTTGCACCGCTGTGTGCACCCGCGCTGGCGCGACGATTGCGACAGCCACGTGATCTGGCCAACGTGCCGCTGCTGCGCTCCTATCGCAATGACGAGTGGCCGCGCTGGCTGCAGTTGGCCGGGGGCAGTGGTGTCGAGGCGCGCGGCGCGGTGTTTGATTCATCGCTCACCTTGGCCAGCGCGGCCGCCACTGGTGCAGGCGTGGCGCTGCTGCCACTGCGCATGTTCGAGCAGGAACTGGCCGAAGGCAGGCTGTTGCAGCCATTCGCGCAGACGCTGTCATTGGGCCGATATTGGTTGACCCGCCTGCGCTCGCGGCAGGAGCGCGAGGCCTTGAAGCGGTTCCGCCTGTGGCTGCAGGCGCAGGACGGCCTGGATCTGTAGAGCCGAGCCATGCTCGGCAGGGGGCATCACCGGTAAACCCTCAGCCGAGCATGGCTCGGCTCTACCGTGAGGATTCCGGCAGTGTCAGCTTCGCGGCTGACGCCGCTCCTACAAACAGAGCGGAGCGGCCCTGTAGTGCCGAGCCATGCTCGGCAGAGGCGTCACCGGTAAACCCTCAGC
>NZ_JBRRBO010000045.1:0-36193 GCF_056756175.1 Stenotrophomonas sp. STEN240
GCCATGCTCGGCAGAGGCGTTACCGGTGAGGCCCCAGCCGAGCATGGCTCGGCTCTACAAGGGCGCCGCTCCCGCACAGCGCAAAACAGAAAGGGCGCCTTGCGGCGCCCTTTCTGTTTGTTCGATGGTGACGAATTACTTTGCCGTTTCCGACATCACCACCATGTCCAGCACATAGGCCTGCGACGGCGCATCGGCCGGCGGGTTCTTGATCTGGTAGCGCTTCAGGCGCAGCACGTTGCGCACGCCCGGCTGGTGGGTGTAACCCTCAATGTTGCCGTAGAAGTTTTCGTAGGCACCGCGCTTGCCCTGTTCCAGGCCCTGCTCGTTGTACTTCACTTCACGCACCTGCAGGCAGGTGGCGTCCTTCATCAGCGGGTGCGGGCAGGGCTTGGCCTGTGCGTCCACTTCCATGAATACCGTCTCGCCTGCGCCGCCGTAGCGGGTTTCAGCGGTCGGCTCGGCGCGGAAGCTCAGCACGTCGCCATTGGCGGCAACCAGGCGCATTGCCGATGCGTCCAGCGACTGCACGGTCAGCTTGCCCTGCAGGCGTTCGCTGACCAGGCCGTCCAGCGCCATCAGCGGGCCCTGGCAGGCCTTGTTGGTCGACATCATGTTGCCAACGGTCAGCGCGTTGCCTTCCACGGTGTAAGCACCGCCCATGTTGTTGCAGGCATTGCTGACCGACAGGCGGCCGTCCTTGAAGTCCAGGGTCAGCGGCTTGTCGGTGTTCACGAACAGGCCTTCGATGCGCTTGCCGGCTGCGTCCACGGCGTTGTCCAGCAACCAGTGGTTTGCGCCCAGCTGTGCGGCGTCGATGTTCGCGGCAGGAGCGGCGGTGCTGGTGTCGGCGGCTGCGGTGGTTTCGCTCTTGGTGCTTGCCGGCGGGTTGCTGCAGGCGGTCATGAGGGCGATGGGCAGTGCCAGCAGAAGAATGCGCTTCATGGTGAACTCCTTAGGTAGCGTTGGGAAAGTCAGAACGGCAAACGGCCGGAGCCGGCTGCCGGGGTTGCACTTGCGACTGCACGTTCAGTTTCCAGCAGGCAGAAACAGCAGCAGGCCGAAGCCCAGTGCGATGCGATATAGCGCAAAGCCAGTGAAGGGACGGCGTTTGATATAGCTCAGCAGCCACTTCACCACGATGAAGCCGGTGATGGCGGCGGCGACGAAGGCCACGCCGACATCGGCCCAGTTCTCGTTGCCGAGCTGGCCTTTCTTGGCCATCTCCAGCAAGGCGTAGCCGCTGGCGGCGAACATGGTGGGGATGCCAACCAGGAACACGAACTCGGCCGCTGCCGCGCGCCGGGTCAAGCCCAGCAGCATGGCCAGGAAGATCGCCGCAGCCGAGCGTGAGGTACCCGGAAACACGCCGGCGATCACCTGCGCCAGGCCAACGGCCACGGCGACTTTCCAGGTGATGGTGGTGCTGTCCGGCAGGCGCCCGGCAAAGCGCTCGGCCAGCAGCATCCAGACGCCGCCGATCACCAGCGCCCAAGCCACCGGGGTGACGGTTTCAGGCAGTTCCCAGCCGGCCAGGCGTACCGGCAGGCCGACGACGGCGGTGACCAGGAAGGCCACGCCCAGCTTCATCACGTAGTCGCGGTTCTCGGCCTGGTTCAAGCCGGTGGCCAGCGACCAAAGGCGCTGCCGGAACGCCAACAGCACGGCGAGGATGGCGCCGGCCTGGATGACGATGTTGAAGAAATCCGAGCGCGCGCCCAGCCAATGCTGGGCGATCAGCAGATGGCCGGTGCTGGAAATCGGGAGGAATTCGGTGAGGCCTTCGAGGATGCCCAGTAGCAGGGCAGAGAGCAGGTCGGACATGGGAACGGGAGTAGGGGAGGCGGGCACAGCATAGTGCATTCAGTGCTTCGCACCTGAATGGTGCATGTCATTAAAACAGCACCAAAATGGTGCTTATAACCGCGAACGCTTTTGCCTGGAAACGAATCAAAACAACAACTTGCGGTTAACAAAAAGTTGGCACGCCATTTGCTTTGATACAGGCACGTCACCATTCATCCGAGGTTGCACCCGATGTCGCTGGAAAATGTTGAGAAGCTGATCAAGGACAACCAGATCGAGTTCATCGACCTGCGTTTTGTCGACATGCGTGGCATCGAGCAGCACGTGACCTTCCCGGCCTCGATCATCGAGCCCAGCCTGTTCGAAGAAGGCAAGATGTTCGATGGCAGTTCGATCGCCGGCTGGAAGGGCATCGCTGAATCGGACATGGTGCTGATGCCGGACCCGGCCAGTGCCTATGTGGACCCGTTCTACGCCGACCCGACCCTGGTGTTGATCTGCGACGTGCTCGACCCGGCCACCATGCAGGGCTACGGCCGCTGCCCGCGCGGCATCGCCAAGCGCGCCGAGTCGTACCTGAAGTCCTCCGGCATTGCCGACCTGGCGTTCTTCGGCCCGGAACCGGAATTCTTCATCTTCGATTCGGTCCAGTTCGCCAACGACATGGGCAACACCTTCTACAAGATCAATTCTGAAGAAGGCGCCTGGAACACCGGCAAGAGCTATGACGGCACCAACACCGGCTACCGTCCCACCGTGAAGGGCGGTTACTTCCCGGTGCCGCCGACCGATTCGCTGCACGATATCCGCGCCGAGATGTGCAAGGTGCTGGAAAAGGTCGGCATCGAAGTCGAAGTGCACCACCACGAAGTGGCCAATGCTGGCCAGTGCGAGATCGGCGCCAAGTTCAACACGCTGGTCACCAAGGCTGACGAACTGCAGCGCATGAAGCACGTGATCAAGAACGTTGCCCACCGCAACGGCAAGACCGTGACCTTCATGCCCAAGCCGCTGGTCGGCGACAACGGCAGCGGCATGCACGTGCACCAGTCGCTGGCCAAGGGCGGCAACAACCTGTTCTCCGGTGACGGCTACGGCGGCCTGAGCCAGATGGCGCTGTGGTACATCGGCGGCATCTTCAAGCACGCCCGTGCGATCAATGCCTTCGCCAACTCCGGCACCAACAGCTACAAGCGCCTGGTGCCGGGCTTCGAAGCACCGGTGATGCTGGCCTATTCGGCCCGCAACCGTTCGGCTTCGTGCCGCATTCCGTGGGTGTCCAACCCGAAGGCACGCCGCATCGAAATGCGTTTCCCGGATCCGATCCAGTCCGGCTACCTGACCTTCACCGCGCTGATGATGGCCGGCCTGGACGGCATCAAGAACCAGATCGACCCGGGCGCACCGAGCGACAAGGATCTGTACGACCTGCCGCCGGAAGAAGAGAAGCTGATTCCGCAGGTCTGTTCCTCGCTGGACCAGGCGCTGGAAGCACTGGACAAGGACCGCGAGTTCCTCAAGGCCGGTGGCGTGATGAGCGACGACTTCATCGACGCTTACATCGCGTTGAAGATGAAGGAAGTCACCGCGTTCCGCGCTGCGACCCATCCGCTGGAATACCAGCTGTACTACGCAAGCTGATGTGACGGTGGCCAGTACAGCGTGCTGGCCACCGGCAACACCAGGTGTAGTTGCTAGCTGTTGTTAGGCGGCGGTGGCGTGGACCCTCCCCCTCCCATCTGCGTCATCGCCGCCGCCTTTGTTGCTGGGGAGCACAAAGGTCATGCAACAGCCAGCAGTACGCCTGCAGGGGCAAGAAAATCCGAGCGCGCGGCATGGGCCATTCCTCCCTCCCGCGTGGTTGTGGCGGCCGGCAGCAATGCCGGTGGTCACAGCCAGGCCCATGATGCGTTCGGCGCAACAGCCAGCGGCCGCACAACGGCCGGTGGAAGACACGATGCCGGCCCGCAGCCGCAGGCCGGTCTCCTCCACATCGGGACATGCGCATGAAATTAATCTCCGCGATCATCCGGCCATTCAAGCTCGACGAAGTGCGTGAAGCCTTGGGCGCTGCAGGCGTTTCCGGCATCACCGTCACCGAGGTCAAGGGCTTTGGCCGGCAGAAAGGCCACACCGAGCTGTACCGTGGCGCCGAATACGTCGTCGATTTCCTCCCCAAGATCCGCATCGAAACCGCCGTCACCGACGACAACGTCGAGGCGGTGATCGAAGCCCTGCAGGGCGCGGCCGGCACCGGCAAGATTGGTGACGGCAAGATCTTCGTTACCGCGCTGGAACAAGTGGTGCGTATCCGCACCGGTGAAACAGGCGCCGACGCGCTCTAGGAAACCGCAACGCCCCGTCCTCCGGCGGCAGCGACCGCCAGGTGACAACGGGTCGCTGGCAGGTCCCACCCCCACAACCGGAGTCGACAATGCGAACGGAATTTTTCACCGGGTTCAAAGCCCGGCTCGGAGGCCTGTGCCTGTCTTTCATGCTCACCGCAGTGCTGCTGGGCATGTTTTCGAGCAGCGCCTGGGCGCAGGACACGCAGGCCCAGCCCGCCACCACTGAAGTGGCCGCCGCAACAACGCAGGCTGCAGCCGCACCTGCAGCAGAATCCGCAGCTACCTTCGACAAGGGCGATGTGGCGTGGATGCTCACCGCCACCTTGCTGGTGCTGATGATGGTGGTGCCTGGTCTGGCACTGTTCTATGGCGGCCTGGTGCGCGCCAAGAACGTGCTGTCGGTGCTCAGCCAGGTGCTGGTGGTGTTCTCGCTGGTGCTGATGCTGTGGGTGGCCTACGGCTACAGCGCGGTATTCAGTACTGGCAACCAGTTCTTCGGATCATTCACTGAGTTCGCCTTCCTCAAAGGCTTCACCCCGGACTCGGTCGGCAATACGCCGATCGCTGGCCTGCCGGATTTCCTGTTCGTCGCCTTCCAGTCGACCTTTGCCGGCATCACCACCGCACTGATCGTCGGCGCCTTCGCCGAGCGCATCAAGTTCCGCGCGGTGCTGCTGTTTTCGGCACTGTGGTTCACCCTGAGCTACATCCCGATGGCGCACATCGTCTGGGGCGGCGGTTACCTCGGTGAGATGGGGGCGATCGATTTCGCCGGTGGCACCGTGGTGCACATCAATGCCGGTGTCGCCGGTTTGGTGGCGGCGTGGTTCGTCGGCAAGCGCCTGGGCTATGGCCAGACCGCACTGAAGCCGCACAACCTGCCGTTGACCTGGATCGGCGCGATGCTGCTGTGGGTGGGCTGGTTCGGCTTCAATGCCGGCTCGGCTGCCGCCGCTGACACCGTGGCCTCGCTGGCCTTCATCAACACCGTGCTGGCTACTGCTGCCGCAGTCTTGGGTTGGACGTTGGTTGAAGCCATCAGCAAGGGCCATCCCTCGGCACTGGGCGCAGCCTCGGGTGCGGTGGCCGGTCTGGTCGGCGTGACGCCGGCCTGCGGTACCGTTGGTCCGCTCGGCGCGATCGTGATTGGTTTTGTCACCGGCATCGTCTGCGTCTGGGGTGTGACCGGCTTGAAGCGTCTGTTGAAGGCGGACGACACCGCCGACGTATTCGGTGTGCATGGCGTCGGTGGCATTGTCGGCGCCATTCTCACCGGCGTGTTCAGTGCGCAGTCGCTGGGCGGCACCAAGGTGGACCTGGATATCGCTCACCAGGTGTGGGTGCAGGTGGTCAGCGTCGGCTTCACCGTTCTTTGGTCGGCCGTGGTCACCGCCGCCATCCTGCTGGTTGTCCGCGCGCTGGTCGGCCTGCGCGTCAGCGAAGAAGCCGAACGCACTGGTCTGGACGTAACCACCCATGGCGAGTCGGCGTACGAGGCGTAACCGCGTTAGCTCCTCTGCCGCAGAAGATCAAAGCCCCTCTCCCGCTTGCGGGAGAGGGGTTGGGGTGAGGGCGCTTTTGAGGCATTACCGGTGAGGCCCTTGCCGAGCATGGCTCGGCACTACAAGGCGTTCTCCCGCAGAAAATCAGAGCCCCTCTCCCTCCGGGAGAGGGGTTGGGGAGAGGGTTGGGCGAAGCAGCATTACTGTTCGACCGGAACCAATCCGAACAAACCCGCAGTGCGTCAGCCCTCAGCCAATACCAACGTCTTCACCTTCTCAGCCTTCTCGAAGTGATCCAGGCGATGGGTCTGGATCCACCAGGTAGCCGCTTCCATCAGCAGTTCCGGATCATCATTGCGGTTGGCAAAAAATGCATAGAACGACAGCCCTACCGTCGCCCCCTTCGCTGCGATCTTGGCATCGCAGACAGCAACGATTTTCTGTTTCAGTGAATCACGCATTGTCGCTCCAGCAGATCGTCGATCAACGAGCCTCTATAGCCTAAACACAACGGGCAGCCACCCCCAGCGGAAAGAGTTTTGAACATGCGCCGCATGTTCCGCGCCGGCATCACACCGGACTCCCCAACTCCCTGAGCAGGCCCTCCAATGCAAGCAAGCAATCACGTCGCATCTGTCGGCAACGTTTCCAGCGCATGCCAGACCGCACTTGCAAAGCGGCGCGCGGCAACGTGCAATGGCCTACATGAAGACCAAACTGCTGCTGCCGCTCGCCCTGTTGGCCTCGCTGACGGCCTGTACCTCCACGCCGGAGCGCAATCCGCTGGCGCAGTGGGTGCCGTCGCCCAACTACAACGAGCGCCAGCCGGTGCTGATCGTGCTGCACCACACCGAGCAGGGCTCGGTGCAGGAAAGCCTGGACACGTTGCGCACCGCCAACAGCGGTGGCCAGGTGAGCTCGCATTATCTGGTGGGCCGCGATGGTGACCTCTACCAGCTGGTGGCCGATGGCGAGCGCGCCTGGCATGCCGGTGGCGGCCGCTGGGGTGGCTTCACCGATCTCAACTCGACCTCGATCGGCATCGAGATCGACAACAACGGCAGCAGCCCCTTCACCCAGCCGCAGATCGCAAGCCTGCTGCGCCTGCTCGAAGACCTTTGCAGCCGCTACAACATCCCGCGCAGCCAGATCATCGGCCATGCCGACCTTGCACCTACCCGCAAGGCCGACCCCAGCCGCTATTTCCCGTGGCAGCAGTTGGCCGAAGCCGGTTTCGGCCTGTGGCCCGACCCCAAACACGGCCCGGCACCGGCCGGCTTCGACAGCTGGCTGGCGATGCAGGCCTTTGGCTATGCGCTGGACGACCGTGCCGCTGCGGCACGCGCCTTCCACCGCCGCTTCCGTGGCAGCGACACCCTGCCGGCCGAGCTCGATCCCGAAGACGCCCGCATCCTGTATTCCCTGCTGCAGCAGAAGCAGTGATCCGGCCGGTTTGCACTATATTGGTGCAATGACCGCCTCTGATTTCACCCCTTCGCCGGACCTGATGGCCACTCCCTTGGTCTGGAGTGACGTGGACGGCCGCATCCAGGGCGCCAATCCGGCGTTCTGCCGCTGGCTGGGGGTAAGCGTGCGGCGCCTGCTCGGCCAGCCACTGGTGTCGCTGGAAGCGCAGGGCGAAGCACTGGCGCAGCGGCTGGCGCTGCCGGTCACCGACATGACCCGCCTGCCGCGATTGACCTTGGCGCTGCCGGGCGAAACCCCGCGCTTCGCCGATGGCTGGTTGAGTGCGGTGGAGGAGGGCGGCTGGCTGCTGGAAGCCCATCCGGTGGACGAGTTCCAAGGCGCCGACCCGGCGCAGGTACTGCCCGGCGCATTCAGTGCCGCCCTCAAAGGCCTGGCCCACGAACTGCGTAATCCACTGGCCGGGCTCAAGGGTGCCGCCCAGCTGCTGGCGCGCCGCGCCAGTGGCCGGGATGCCGACGAACGCGAACTGATCGAACTGATCGGCGCCGAGATCGAGCGCCTCAACACCTTGCTGGAACAGCTGCTGTCGCCGGCACCGCAACGCCCGCACGCGCCGCTGAACATCCATGCCGCGCTGGAGCGGGTGCTGCGCCTGGTCGAGAACGAGGCCGGCTGGTCGGTGCGCCTGCTGCGCGATTACGACCCCAGCATTCCGGAGTTCGCCGGCGACGCGGATCGCCTGACCCAGGCACTGCTGAATCTGGTCCGCAATGCCATCCAGGCCGGCGCCACCAGCGTCACCCTGCGTACCCGCGTCGAACACGGCCTGCGCATCGCCGAGCAACCGTATGCGCTGGCCCTGCGCCTGGAAGTGGCCGACGACGGTCGCGGTGTGCCGGAAGAACTGGCCGAGCACCTGTTCCTGCCGCTGGTCAGCGGCCGCGCCGAAGGCACCGGGCTTGGCCTTGCACTGGCCCAGCAGGTAGCCCGCGAACACCGCGGCACCTTGAGCTATCGCTCGCGCCCCGGCCATACCGTGTTCACCGTGCTGCTGCCGCTGCCCGTTGCCGAGGAAACAGCGGAGGTGAGTGATGCATAAGCCCACCGCAGCGGCGACCGTCTGGGTCGTCGATGATGATCGCTCGGTACGTTTCGTGCTGAGCACCGCATTGCGTGATGCCGGCTACACCGTCGAGGGTTTCGACAGTGCCGCTGCCGCACTGGCTGCGCTGGCCAAACAGCCGGTACCGGATCTGTTGTTCACCGACGTGCGCATGCCCGGCGACGACGGGCTGGTATTGCTGGACAAGCTCAAGGCCGCGCACCCGCAGCTGCCGGTGATCGTTATGTCGGCCTATACCGATGTGGCCAGCACCGCCGGCGCCTTCCGTGGTGGCGCGCATGAATTCCTGTCCAAGCCCTTCGACCTGGATGACGCGGTGGAGCTGGCGCGACGCGCGCTGCCCGAAGCCGAAGAATTGCCGGAGCCGGTATCACCGCCGCCTGCAGCAGCGCAGAAAGAAGAAGGCCCGCCGCAGCTGATTGGCGACACCCCGGCGATGCGTGCGCTGTTCCGCGCCATCGGCCGGCTTGCGCAAGCACCGTTGTCGGTATTGATCAACGGCGAAACCGGCACCGGCAAGGAGCTGGTGGCCAATGCGCTGCACCGCGAGTCGCCCCGCGCCAAGGGCCCGTTCGTCGCACTCAACACGGCTGCCATCCCGGCCGAGCTGCTGGAAAGCGAGCTGTTCGGCCATGAAGCCGGCGCCTTCACCGGCGCCAGCAAACGCCATGTCGGCCGCTTCGAGCAGGCCGATGGCGGCACCTTGTTCCTCGATGAAATCGGCGACATGCCGTTGGCCTTGCAGACCCGCTTGCTGCGGGTGCTGGCCGAAGGCGAGTTCTTCCGCGTCGGTGGCCGCGAACTGATCCGCGTCGATGTGCGGGTGGTTGCAGCCACCCACCAGGATCTGGAAACACTGGTCGAACAAGGCCGCTTCCGCGCCGACCTGCTGCACCGGCTGGACATGGTGCGGCTGCTGTTGCCGCCGCTGCGCGAGCGGCTGGGCGACGTACCGCAGCTGGCCGAGAACTTCCTGGCCAACGCCGCCCGCCGGCTCGACATGCCGGCCAAGCGGCTGTCCGTGGCTGCGGTAAAGGCACTGCGCGAACACAGCTGGCCGGGCAACGTGCGCGAACTGGAAAACGTGTGCTGGCGATTGGCAGCGTTGGCCGTCGCCGATACCGTATCGGCCGAGGACGTAAAGGCCGCCTTGAACCGGGGCGGCCGCGCCACCCACGCCACCACACCACTTGCGCCCGAACACTGGGACCGCGCCTTGGCCGCGTGGGCACGCCAGCGTCTGGCCGAAGGTGCCAGCGGCCTGCACGCCGAGGCCCGCGAGCGGCTGGACAACGTGTTGCTGGAAGTGGCGCTGGATTTCACCGATGGCCACCGTGCCGATGCCGCCGCGCGACTCGGACTTGGCCGTAATACTGTTACCCGCAAACTGGGGCCTGGGCGCCGTCGCGGTAGTTGAGCGTGGCAAGGGCCTGTTCGTTCTGTTGCAAGGAGATATCGATGCGTACCCTGCTACCTCTTACCGTCCTGGCCGCCACCGTGCTGCTCAGCGCCTGCGGCACAAGCCCAAACACCAAGGCCGAGCCGCCACCGCCGCCGGTGGCTACGGTCAGTACCGCCAAGTTGGCCGAAGCCAATCTCGCGCCGGCCTCCGCCAGCCTGGTCAGCGGCCGCCTGGCCTTGGTGCCGGAAGTGGGCGGGGTACACATCACCGGCGTCATCGGCGGCCTGCCGCGTGGCCAGCAGGCCGCCTTCCATGTGCATGAAAAAGGCGATTGCAGCGCGATGGACGCCAGCAGTGCCGGTGGCCATTTCAATCCGGCCATGCAGCAGCACGGGCGCGCCGGTGCCGGTGCGCATCATGCCGGCGACATGGACAACCTGCAGGCCAATGCCGAAGGTGTGGTTCACGTCGACGTACACCTGCGTGGCGTTACCCTTGGCGGTGGTGCTGCAAACGATGTTGCTGGCCGTGCACTGGTAGTGCATGCAGCGGCCGACGATTACCGCAGCCAGCCAGCCGGCAATGCCGGTGCGCGCGTTGCCTGCGCGGTGATCCGCGTGGTGCGCTGAGTGCGCCAATCCTGATTTGAACCAGACCAGCAAGGGAGTCACCCAATGCGACTGATCCACACCAGCTTGTTCCTCGCCAGCGCACTGGCCCTGAGCGCCTGCAACAAGGGCGCCGAGCCCGATGCGGCCCCAGCCGACAGCATCACCCCGCCGGCCGCAACCGCGCCCGTGGCCGACCCGGCCGCACCGCCGGAGATGGCCAAGCCGATCGCCACCGCACAGCTGCAGCCGACCAAGGACAGCACGGTCGCGGGCACCATCAATTTCAGTTTGGTTGATGGCCAACTGCGCGCCAGCGGTGACATCAGCGGCTTGAAGCCGGACAGCGAGCACGGCTTCCACATCCACGAAAAGGGCGATTGCAGCGCACCGGACGGCAGCAGCGCCGGCGGCCACTTCAACCCGGGCAGCAGCGAACACGGCAGCATCAGCACCGCGATGCATCACGGCGGCGACATGCCCAACATCAAGGCCGATGCGCAGGGCAATGCGCATATCGACGGCCCGGTGGCGAGCAACGTCAACGTCGGCGTAGGCGATGGTTTCGACATCGTCGGCCGCGGCCTGATCGTCCATGCCGACCCGGACGACTACAAGACCCAGCCGACCGGTAATGCAGGCGCGCGCTTGGCCTGTGCGGTGATTGCCAAGGTGCCTTGAAGTTAGAAACGAGGTTTCAGGAACGAGGAACCAATGAAGGCAACAACAAAGGGCCGCGTAAGCGGCCCTTTGTGTTGTCCTGGGCATACCCAGGTTGCGCTTCTGGCTTGCCTCCCTCCCTTTCGCGCAGCGAAGGGGAGGGCTGGGGAGGGGTGCTTTGGCTTTGGCCTTCGCACTTGCGCTCCACGTAGAACTCACGCCGTGACCCGCCACTGACCTTTCGGGTCGGATGATCGAGGCAGGACAAAAGGCAACAGCATGAGCACCCCTCCCCAACCCTCCCCTTGCCTTCGGCAAAGGGAGGGGGCAGTTCGCGGCGAGCATCAAAGTGCTGCATGCACTGCTCCCTCCCTTGCGCAGCGCGCAGGGGAGGGTTGGGGAGGGGTGCTTTGGCTTTGGCTTTGGCCTTTGCACTTGCTCTCCACGTAGAACTCTTGCCGTGATCCGCCACTGACCTTTCGGGTCGGATGATCGAGGCCAGACAAAGGGCAACAGCAACAGCAAGAGCACCCCTCCCCAACCCTCCCCTTGCCTTCGGCAAAGGGAGGGGGCAGTTCAAGACGAGCATCAAAGTGCTGCACGCACTGCTCCCTCCCTTGCGCAGCGCGCAGGGGAGGGTTGGGGAGGGGTGCTTTGGCTTTGGCCTTCGCACTGGCTCTCCACGTAGAACTCACGCCGTGACCCGTCACTGACCTTTCGGGTCGGATGATCGAGGCAGGACAAAAGGCAAGAGCAAGAGCAACAGCAACAGCAACAGCACCCCTCCCCAACCCTCCCCTTGCCTTCGGCAAAGGGAGGGGGCGGTTCACGGCGAGGATCAAAGTGCTGCATGCACTGCTCCCTCCCTTGCGCAGCGCGCAGGGGAGGGTTGGGGAGGGGTGCTCTTGCTTCGGCTTCACTCCGCTTCAAAACAGAGAAAAGGCCGCTTACGCGGCCTTTTCTGCAGCGACCAACGCGCGCTCAATGCCCAAGCAGCGCCTTGGCATCCTGGCCGGCATTCACGTGTACATACAGCACGTCGATGCCATGCGCTTCCAGCACGGCGGCCATCTGCCGCTGGCGCATCATGTACTGCTCGTAGACGCGCTGCAGGCGGTCGCAGTCGTTCTTGTCCTGGGCGTAGTGCGCGCACCAGCCGGCCGGATCAAACAAGGCCATGCGCACTTCGCCACCTACATAACGCAGCAGCGGCTCGGGGGAGATGTCCAGCCACTGTTCTTCGTTGGGCGCGAACATCGCCGTTTCCAGTAGCGGCCACAGATCGGCCAGGCCCTGGTTGTCGTATTGCATGGCCATCATCGCGGCCAGATCGTTGACGGTGAAATAGCGCGCATGTTCGATCTGTGCGGCAAAGCTGTTCTGTGCCAGCAGCGCGGTGTCTGGCTGCGCCATGCCGTTGGCCAGCAGCACTTCTTCCAGCGCATCGCGGACGGCGCTGCGCACGCCGGGCTCACCGCCTGCCAGCACGAACGGCAGCAGCCGCAGCGCGCCGCCACTCAGGGCCGGATCGGCCTGCAGCGGCAGTGGAATCTCGCCATTGGCATCGGCGCCGAACGCCAGCATTCGTGCGCCGTGGTTGCGTCCGGGCGCGCGCACTTGCAGTTCTTCCAGGCGGCGATGAATGGGCAGACCGGGACGCAGGACTTCGGCCGGGTCGAAATGCGCGGCGGCGAAAACCAGGTCCAGTTCGCTGACCTGCGGCACCAGCTTGGTCAGGTCGCGGCCTATCAGCGCCACCAGTTCACCGGCGGCCTCCGAGCCCAGCGCTGCCTTGCCGGGCTGCTCGCCGCCAGCCAGTTCCAATGCCACTACGCCCAGGGCGTTCACGTCAGGGTTTGAATTGCTCATGATTCGCGGTTGGCCCATCACGGCCTCGAAGCTACACTCAACACCATTATGCCTGCTATCGCAGACAGGCCACGTCGCATACTCATTCCCATGTCAGGTACCCGCATGCCCAGCGCTCGTCCAGTCGCCATCCTCGGTGGCGTCCGCATCCCGTTCTGCCGCCAGAACACTGCTTATTCGGATGTCGGCAATCTTGGCATGTCAGTCCGTACGCTTGGCGCGCTTGTTGAACGGTTCGGCCTGCACGGCCAGCAGTTGGGCGAAGTAGCGATGGGCGCGGTGATCAAGCACCCCAGCGACTGGAACCTGGGCCGCGAGGCCGCGCTGTCGTCCGGGCTGTCGCCGCTGACCCCGGGCATCACCCTGCAACGTGCCTGTGGTACCTCGCTGGACAGCATCATCACCGTGGCCAACAAGATCGCCCTGGGCCAGATCGAGTCCGGTATCGGTGGCGGTTCGGATACCACCTCCGACGTGCCGATCGTCTATGGCAAGAAGCTGCGCGCGCGCCTGTTGGCGGCCAACCGTGCCAAGAAAACCGGCGACAAGATCCGCACCCTGCTCAAGGGCTTCAAGTTCTCCGAACTCAAGCCCGAGTTCCCCGGCGTGGCCGAGCCGCGTACCGGCAAGAGCATGGGCGACCACTGCGAGGACATGGCCAAGGAATGGAACATCTCGCGCGATTCGCAGGATGAGTGGGCGGTGTCCTCGCACAAGAAGCTGGCTGCTGCTTACGAGCGCGGCTTCTTCAACGACCTGATCGCGCCGTTCCGTGGTGTCGAGCGCGACAACATCATGCGCGCGGACACCTCGCTGGAAAAGCTGGCCACCTTGAAGCCGGCCTTCGACAAGAGCTCCGGCCGTGGCACCTTGACCGCCGCCAACTCCACCCCGCTGACCGACGGTGCCGCTGCGGTGCTGCTGGCCAGCGAGGAATGGGCGCGCGCGCATGGCCACGAGCCGCTGGCCTACCTGCGCGATTCGCAGGTGGCAGCCGTGGACTTCGTGCATGGCGAAGGCCTGCTGATGGCGCCGACCGTCGCCGTGCCGGAGATGCTCAAGCGCAACGGCCTGACCCTGCAGGATTTCGACATCTACGAAATCCATGAGGCCTTTGCCGCGCAGGTGCTGTGCACGCTGCGCGCCTGGGAGAGCGAGGAGTACTGCCGCAATCGTCTGGGTCTGGATGCCGCGCTTGGCCGCATCGATCCGGACAAGATCAATCCGCTGGGCTCGTCGCTGGCCACCGGTCACCCGTTCGCAGCGACCGGCGCCCGCATCATCGGCACCGTCGCCAAGGAATTGGCCGCACGCGGTGGTGGCCGCGCGCTGGTGTCGATCTGCACCGCCGGCGGCATGGGCGTGGTTGCCATCGTCGAGCGCTGATGCGATTTGTAGTGCCGAGCCATGCTCGGCAGAGGCGTTACCGGCAATGCCCCTTGCCGACCATGGGTCGGCACTACACGGGATTCTCCTGCCGACCATGAGTCGGCACTACATGGGATTGTCCTGCCGACCATGGGTCGGCACTACATGGGATTGTCCTGCCGACCATGGGTCGGCAATAGGTTTGCTCACCAAGGGATGGGGGTATGGCATGAAGCGCATCGCGATCGGTTTGGCTGTGTTGTTGTCGGCGGTAGCGGCGCCGGCCGCTGCGATGACCTTCATGAAGGTGGAGCATGTCTGCCCGATTGGCGGCGAGCGCTTCAGCGCGCAGGAAATGGGTTCGGGCACGGCGTTCGGGCATTTCCTCGACGGCCGCCTGCATGGCGCCATCCAATCGCCGTGGCCGCTGGTGTCGTGCCCGGGCAATGGCTTTGTGATCTACAAGGACGACTTCAGCGCTGATGAGATCAAGCGCCTGGGCGCGGTGGTCGCAAGCGATCACTACCAGCGCATGCGCGGCACCGAGACCAGCTACTGGCTGCTGGCGCACTTGTTTGAAGCCGTTGATGCGCCGGCACGCGACCGCGCCGGTGTGCTGCAGAGTGCAACCTGGCAGGCGTCGCCCGAGCAGTACCCGCGCTACGTGCAGGCTGCGTCGGCAGCCGTTGCCCAGCAATGCCCGGATGCGCGCGCTGCGGCCGAGCGCGATGCGCCCTGGTTGTATTGCCAGATGCTGCTGGGCGAATGGGAGCGCAGGTTGTCGCAGTTCGACGCCGCACGCGCCCGCTTTGAGCGCCTGCAGCCGCTACCGGAGCAGTTGGTAGTCGGGCCGGACAGTGAATCTACCCGTCGGCAGTACGCCGCCGAAATTGCACAGCAGCTGCAGCTGATCGCCGCCAACAATGCGATGAGCGCCATGGCGGTGGATGCCAATGCGCCGCTGGAAAACGAGGCCGCGAAAGGGGCGCCTGCGCTGGCTGATGAGCTGTCGGTGTCCGCCGCGCATGCAGCTGCGCAAGCCGCCGCAGACGCTGCTGTCAGTGCAGCCGATGCTGTCGCAGCGGCTGCAGATGCGGCTCATGCGGCGGGAATGGCTGCCGACGCGGCGGCCAGTGACGCTGCCGGCGAGGTCGCGCCGGAGCAGCGGCGCCGCTGAGCGCTGCCGGTGCAGGGCGGCTTGCCGATTTGCCTGTTTGCCGCTGTTCCGCCGGAAGAGCCGGCTGTCGCATACTGCGCTGCCACGCCGCCGGCGTAGGCGCGGGTCGCTCGGGAGGCGGCCTGCCGCACATTCACAGGGGATGCAATCGATGGATGAGTTCAACCCATATGCAGCGCCGGAGGCGGTACCGCCGCCGCTGACGCTCGGCAAGTCGGAGGAGGCCACCTGCTGGCGCGATGGTGATCAGTTGCTGGCACTGCCGCATAGCGATCTGCCACGTTACTGCGTCAAGTGTGGGCGGCCGGCGCTGGAATACCGCAAGCGCAGTTTCTATTGGCATTCGCCCTGGTTGTACCTGCTCATCCTGCTGCACTTCCTGGTCTATCTGATTGCGGCATTGGCGGTGCGCAAGCAGGCGGTGCATCACGTCGGGCTGTGTTCCGAACACCGCAAGCGACGGCTGAATTTCATCATGATGGCCTGGTCATCGCTGGTGCCCTTGTTCGGCTGCTTCCTGTTCGACAGCGGCGCGGTGATCGGCCTGGGCATTCTGGCGTTTCTGGTGATGCTGCTATGGGGCTTGATAGGAATGCAGATACTCAAGCCGAAAAAGATCGATGTGGAGCTGGCGGTGTATCGCGGCGTATCCACTGCATTTCTGGCACGTCTGCCGCGCTATCCGTACCGCCGCGACTAACTGACGGCAGCGATCACGCCGGCCTGCACAAGCGTGCCGGCGTGGATCGGTCAGCCCTCGCTGGGCGGCGGTGAGTGGTCCAGCAGGAACTGGCTGATGGCCTGGCGCAGCGGCAGATCGTCGGTGGTACGCGCAAATGCATCCGCCTGCAGGGCATGGTCGTGGGCTGCCTGCGCTGCGTCGAGATTGGCGTAGCGTTCGGCCACTGCAAGATGGATGGAAGCGCTGTATTCGTCGGCGCCGGCTGCCACGGCCAGCGGCAGGGCACGTTGGTACAGCGCGATGGCGGCCTGGTCATCGGCGGTGAAGTCAGCCAGGGTTTCCCATAGGAAGGGATGGTCGCGACCTTCGCTGGCAACTGCCTCGCAGTAGCTGCGGAGCTCTTCGTACAAAGCCCAGCTGGAACGATTGTCGCCGGCCTGTCCTGCATTGACGATTTCTGCGGCCAGGTCAGCTACGCGTTCGTGGATATCCGGGGGTATTTTCATTGCGATTCACTACGGAGAAAGTGGGTGTCGCGCGTGCATCTGCTCAACCGGGCAAACGCGGATAGCCGTGCGCGTCGCGTTCCTCGGCCACGGCCTGATCCTGGATCTGCTGGTGCAGATCACGCCGCTCGATAGGCAGCAGCGCTTGCCCGCGACGTTGCCTTAGCGCATTGAGAAGACATTGCGCAGCCAGCGCCGTGTCCTTCTGCGCGGCAAAGACTTCGCCCAGCGCTTCCCAGGCGTCCGGCCCCGCACCTTGGGCGATGGCCCGGTGCAGGAATTCCTCGGCCTGTGACCATTGGCCTTGGCCCGCCGCCAGACGCGCCAGGCCCAGCAACAGGGCCGGGCTGGAAGGATGCGCCTGCAACCAACGCTGCGCGCTGGCACGGCGCGAATCCAGTTTCTCTACCGGCAGTTGCGTGTACAGCGTGACCAGCGCTTCGTCCCAGTGGCTGTCCAGGGTCTGTTCAATGCTGCGCAGGGCGACATCGACCCAGTTCAGTGCCACCGCACGTTGCGCATAGTGCGACACCGCCTGGGGGCTGACCCGCAGCGATTTGGGCAGTACTTCCCAGCGCGCAGCAAGCGTGTTGACGTCGGTGGCTTCGTCCAGCATCTGCAGCGCGAGCGTGGTCTCCAGTGCGGCAACGGCGCTGGGCGGCACTACCTGCTGCTGACGCAGGGCGCCAAGCTGGCCGTAGGCCTCCTCGGCGCGGCCGGCGCGCTGCAGTGCCTCGGTGCGCAGCCACAGGCCGCGCGGCGGTAGCGGCTGCAGGGCGGGCAGGTCCAGTGCATTGATCGCTTCCAGCGGCTTGTCCTGCTGCAGCCAGCGCTCGGCGCTGTGCAGGGCATGCAGGTGTGGATCGGCGTCTGCAAGTTGCTGCAGGTGTTGGCCAGCGCTGTTGTTGTCTTCGCGTGCTTCGGCCGCACGCATGGCCGCGACCAGCGCGATCGGGCGTACGGTCTTGTCGCTGGCCGCGCTCTGCAGCAGTTTTTCGGCGCGCTGCCATTGGCCGTTGTCCAGCGCCTGCAGACCATCGATCAGGCGTGCACGGCCCTGCCTGCGGCGGTGCCGGGCCCAGGCCCGGAACGGTGTGCTGAGCAGGGTCCACAGCAACCACAGCAGCAGCGCGGCAATCAGCACCGCCAAGGCCGCCTGCGGCAGGGTGGCGATGTAGTCGTGGTCACCGGCGCGGACAATCACCTCGCCCAGCGCACGGACCGACTCCTGGCCCAGCCACTGCGCGCCGAAAATGCCGATGGCCGCAACCAGCAGTACCAGCAACAGGGATCGGAAAGCCTTCATGGTGCGTCCTCGGCGGCGCGCATGCTGCGCAGCTGCTGCAGGGTGCTGCCCAGCTCGGGCAGGTTGGGGCGCAGTTCAACGCTGCGCAGCTGCTGCAGTTCGGCGCGCCGTTGCTGGCGCTGCGGCGAGTCCGGCCACAGCCGTTGCAACCAGGTACCGCAGCGATCCAACGCCTGCTGCCAGGCCTTGTCATCGGCCCGCTCCAGGGCCGCGCGGGCCAGGCTCAGTTCGATCTGCAATGAATCATTGGCGGCGATGCGCTCGGAGCGGGCGATCAGCACCTTGCCGTCGGCCGGGCGGATCTGCACCAGCGGCGACAGCAGCTGCTGCCACCACGGCTGGGCGGTATCGGCTGCCGTGGGCAGGTGTTCGGGCAGCTGCTCCAGTTGCCCGGCCCACTGGTCAAGCTGGGCGGCAGTGCGGGCGCGGACGCCGGGGCCCAGTGCGTCCAGCGCATTGCGTTCCTGGATCAAGGCCTGGCGCAGGTTGAGGTAGTCGGGGCTGTCGATGCTGTCCAGGGCGTTGGCGGCCAAGCCGTAAAGGCGGCGTGCGCCATCCAGGTCGCCGGCGAAAACCAGCCGCTGCTGGGCCTGGTTGAGCAGCAGCTCGGCTTCTTCGCGGTGCACGGCCTGCGCGCCCTGGCGCGAACTGTCGGCCAGCTGGGCAAGGTTCTGTTCCAGCAGCGCACTGCGCTGGCCCAGACCCAGCACTTCATCACGCAGTATGCGGTTGGTGGCGGCGGCGTCCTGGATGCTGCGCGCATTGGCGCGTTGATCGCGGCGTAGTGCTTCCAGCCCCTGTTGCATGGCCGCCAGCTGCTGGACGGCGTTGTCGCGGGCCAGGTTGGCCTGCTGCTGGCGGGTCTGCCAGCTGTGCCAGCCAAACCAGCCCGCCGCACCCAGCGCGGCAATGGCGATCAGTGGCAGCAGCCAGCGCAGTGGGCGGCGTGGTGGAGCGGGGGCGACATCATTCATCGGGGGGCAACATCCTTGGCGGGCATGGCCACGACACAAGGGTGACCACGCAATTGGTGCTGGCAAAGCATCGCCCGCGCGCTGCAGCCCTGCAAGTCGCCTTTAGTTGCGCACTCAGCCGGCGGCCGGGAACAGCGCGGCGTGGGCGGCGCTGGCCAGCTGCCCGGGCAAGGGCCCCGCGGCAAGGTGCAGCTGGCTGAAACCAAGTTCGGCGGCCAGCTCGGCCAGCCGTTCACTGGCCGCAACCACCGGCGCCTGCTGCCACTGTTCCAGCAACGCCGGCGGCAGATGCGGCAGCACGGTCTGCAGTGCTTCGCCGCTGCTCAGCGCCAGCACATAGGGCGGGGGCAGGGCGAGCAGACGGGCAATGGTGGCCTTGCTGACCGGCAATGTCAGCCGCTCGTAGACATCGATGCGCTGCAAGGTGGCGCCGCGCGCGCTGATCTGTGCGGCAATCACGCCGCGGCCACCGGGCGCGGTGACCAGGGCCACCCGCAGGCCCTGCAGCTGCTGCATGGCCGGCAGCGCCAGCAGACCTTCACTGTCCATCCGGCTGGGGGCATGCACCTTGGCGACGCCATGCCGGCGCAATGCGCGCGCGGTGCCCTCACCGACGGCCACCACGCTGCCTGCACGCAGCTCGCCCAAGGGCAGCAAGCGCGCTGCAGCTTCCGCGGCAGCCGGGCTGGTGAACACCACGCGGTCGCAGTCGCGGGCGGTGGCCATCTGGCTGCGGCTTGCCTCATCGGTACGCATCTGCAGCCGCCATGGTGACAACGCCACCGTACGTGCACCCAAACGCGCTGCCGCGCTGCGCAGGGTGTCGTGTTGCCCTTGCGGACGCATCGATATGAGATGCCAGACCGTGTCGGCTGGCACATAGGCGGGGCGGTTCATTCCATGCATTATGCGGGCGCTTTCCGTTTTTTCGTTGTCTTCCATGTCCGAACATATTGATGAATCCGTGTTGCTGGCAGAACTCCAGCGCACGCTTGCGGCAATGCCTCCGGTTGCAGCGATGGGTATCCGCATCGCCAGCTATGACAATGGTGTGCTGCGCATGCAGGCGCCGTTGGATGCCAACGTCAACGACAAGGGCAATGCCTTTGGCGGCAGCCTGGCCTCGGTAATGACCTTGTCCGGCTGGGCACTGGTCAGCATGCGTCTGGCCTTGGCCGGCAAGCAGGCCGAGGTGTACGTGGCCGACAGCAATATCCGCTACCGCGCGCCGGTCTATGGCGATCTGCTGGCAACCGCCCGGCTGGCGCCGGAGCAGGACTGGGACGACTTCCTGAGCCTGTTCGTCAAGCGCGGCCGGGCCCGGATAACCGTGCGGGCGGCGATCGAAGGCGGCGCGGCCGAGTTCGAAGGACGCTTCGTGGCGCTGAGCAAGGGCTAAGATCAGCCATCATCGAGGGGGCCGCATGTACCGACATCTGTTGAAGACCGTTGCTGTTGCGTTGTTGCTGGTGGCCAACGTAGCCCAGGCCGAAGGGCCGAGCCGGGCCCAGCGCAGCAAGCTGGTGCCTATCCAGGATGCCTATGTGGCGGCGGTGCGCTGGGGCGATTTCGACAAGGCTGAAGGCTTCATCGACCCCCAATACCTGCAGCAGCACCCGCTGAGCGACCTTCAGCGCGAGCGTTACCGGCAGATCCAGGTGTCCAGCTACCGCGAGCGTTCGGCCGGCGTGGGTGCCGATGGCAGCATCGAGCGGCGGGTGGAAATGGGCGTCATCAACCGTAATACCCAGGCCGAGCGCCTGGTCATGGTGAACGAGCGCTGGCGCTGGGATGCGGACAACAAACGCTGGTGGCAGGCGGCCGGTTTGCCGGATCTGTGGCAGGGCCAATGAGTCATTGGCTGGGCTTTCACCGGCTGTGCGACAATCCCTGCCCGCTTATCGACCCGTGACCTGAGTGAATTACGAAGAGTTGCTGGCCTTCGCCGGCCGAAATCCGATGCTGTCGCTGGCCCTGGTCGGCCTGACGGTGGCCATCATTGCCACCGAGATCGCGCGCCTGTTCCGCGGCTATAAATCGCTCAAGCCGTCCGAATTGACCCATATGATCAATGCCGGTGGAGCGACCGTGATCGATCTGTCGGCAGCGGCCGACTTCGAGAAGGGCCATATTGCCGGTAGCCGCAATGTGCAGCCGGCGCAGTTGACCCCCGCGCACAAGCTGCTGGCCAATGCCAAGCAGAGTCCGGTGGTGCTGCTGTGCCGTACCGGCAATGCCTCGGCAACGGCCGCCAAAACCCTTAAAAAAGCCGGTTACGAGCAGGTCTATGTGCTCGACGGTGGCCTGCCGGCTTGGCAGGCGGCAGACCTGCTGCTGGTCAAGGGCCGTAACTGAGTCAGCAAATTTTCAGTAAGGGCTTGTGTCGGTGGCCAACCGCCCCCATCGCTGGTCTTGTACTAATCCCATTCAATGAACAATTTGTTCTGGAGTCTTGAGCAATGTCCGAAGAGAACACCAACGGCGTAGTCCCGGCCGACGAATCCGCCACCGGCCCGGCTTTCACCATCGAGAAGATCTACGTCAAGGACGTCTCTTTCGAATCGCCGAACTCGCCGACCATCTTCAACGAGAACGTGCAGCCGGACCTGCAGCTGAACCTGAACCAGAAGGTGCAGCGCCTGTCGGATACCGCTTTTGAAGTGGTGCTGGGCGTGACCCTGACCTGCAAGGCCGGCGACAAGACCGCCTATGTGGCCGAAGTGGAGCAGGCTGGCGTGTTCGGCCTGATCGGCCTGGAGCCGCAGGCAATCGACGTGCTGCTCGGCACCCAGTGCCCGAACATCCTGTTCCCGTATGTGCGTTCGATGGTGTCGGACCTGATCCAGGCTGGCGGCTTCCCGCCGTTCTACCTGCAGCCGATCAACTTCGAAGGCCTGTACGCCGAAACCCTGCGTCAGCGTCAGCAGCAGGGCGAGCCGTCGCTGGCCGACTCCGAGCCGGCTGGCAACGCCTGATCGGCGTCTGCGTTCAAGCATGAGTACGAACGACGTGGAAAAGATCGCCGTTCTCGGCGCGGGCTCCTGGGGCACCGCGCTGGCCACGCTGTTGGCCCGGCACGGTCATACGACCGTGCTGTGGGGGCGTGATGCAGCGGTAATCGAAGCGATTGATCAGCGTCATGAGAATCCCCGGTATCTGCCGGGGATTCCCTTGCCAGAATCTTTGCGTGCCAGCACCGACCTGGCGGCCACCGTTGCCGGTGCCGACTGGATCCTGGTGGTGGTGCCGTCCCATGCCTTTGCCGAAACCGTGCGCGCGCTGGCGCCGCTGCGGCCGGCGGGTGCGGGCGTGGCCTGGGCGACCAAGGGCTTCGAGCCCGGCTCGGGGCGTTTCCTGCATGAAGTAGCGCGCGAAGTGCTGGGCCCGGACGTGCCGTTGGCCGTCGTCACCGGCCCGTCCTTCGCCAAGGAAGTCACCCTGGGCCTGCCCACCGCCATCACCGTGCACGGCGATGACGAGGCGTTCGCCCAGCAGGTGGCCGATGCCATGCACGGCCCGGCATTCCGCGCCTATACCGGCGACGATATGGTCGGTGCCGAGCTGGGCGGGGCAATGAAGAACGTGCTGGCGGTGGCGACCGGCGTGGCCGATGGCATGCAGCTGGGCCTGAACGCCCGTGCTGGCCTGATCACCCGTGGTCTCAACGAAATGCTGCGCTTGGCGGCCGCCATTGGCGGCAAACCAGAAACGCTGATGGGCCTGGCTGGCCTGGGCGATCTGGTGCTGACCAGTACTGGCGACCTGTCGCGCAATCGCCGCCTGGGTCTGGCGCTCGGCCGTGGCCAGAGCCTGCCCGATGCGGTGAAGGAAATCGGCCAGGTGGTGGAATCGGTGCAGACCGCCGATGAAGTCATGCGCCAGGCCGACCGTCACGGCATCGATTTGCCGATCTCCAAGGCGGTGCAGTCGGTGTTGCACGGCGAACTGAGCCCGTCCGAAGGCCTGCAGCAGCTGCTGGCCCGTGAACAGAAGCCGGAATACCCGGATACGCTGTTCAAGTAAGGATGAGCGAAGATTAAAAAAAAGCCCGGCAATGCCGGGCTTTTTCTTTGCGTGACCGTTTCACGTGGCGGTGGCGTCCCAACGCTCCAGCCGGTAGTGCCGAGCCATGCTCGGCAGGGGCGTCACCCGTATAGCAGTCTGCGGTTCCGATTTTTTTGTGGGAGCGGCGTAAGCCGCGAAGCAGCTGCATCATCAGCTGGCGTGGGTGTCGATGACGTCTGCATCGTCAGCTTCGCGGCTTACGCCGCTCCTACAAAGGAATTTCGCGGCTGCGGGGTTGTTGGTGAAGCCTCTGCCGAGCATGGCTCGGCACTACCAAAGCAAGCAGGAGCGTAGCCCGGGTAAGCGCAGCGCACCCGGGAGGTGCCGGGCATCTGGTTCTTTGTGGGAGCGGCGTAAGCCGCGAGGCAGGTGCACCATCAGCTGTGGTGACTGCCGATGGCGTCTGCATCGTCAGCTTCGCGGCTTACGCCGCTCCCACAAGACTTCGCGGCTGCGGCGTTGTGGGTGAAGCCCCTGCCGAGCATGGCTCGGCACTACCAAAGCAAGCAGCGCCGAGCGCAAAAAAAAGAAGCCCGGTCGGGGGAGGACCGGGCTTCCAGCGGCGCGTGGGAGAGAGGTCACGCGCCGGTACAACACCACTATGTCGCTTGTTGCTTTGTCGCTTACCAGGTGAAGCGCGGGCCGACGAACCATTCCTTGTCGCCAGCCTTGGCCAGCTTCACTTCGCCGGTCAGGCCCCAGTTCGGGGTGAACTTGGCGGTGGCGCCAACGCGGCCGTAGAACTCGCCGTCCGGGTCATAGCCACGCTTCTTGCTGTAATTCTCGTAACCGGCCAGGGCATAGCCCTCGAAGTTCTGGGTGAAGGCGGTACGCACGCCGACTTCAGCGCTATAGCCGCTGAACTTCGGGCCGTACTCGAGATCCAGCTTCTGGTAGGCCGCACGGGCAAGCAGGTCGGTGTTCGGGGCCACGGTGTAGTTGTAACCAACACCCAGGCGCCACTGGTCGACATCGTCCTTGAACTTGTCGGTTTCCTGCGCGCTGTACTCGCCGAACACATGGAAGTTCGGATGTACCGCAACCGAGCCCTTCACTGCCCAACCATCGGCGTCTCCGCCCTTGGCATCGGTATTCACGTAGCCGCCTTCAACATAGTTGTAGGACAGGCCATCGGCAGCCGAAGCGGCGAACGGGAGGGCGGCCAGCAGGCCCAAAGCGATCAAAGAAGTCTTCATTTCGGCATTACCTCGTTATTGGTCTTGATCGGTACGGCCCGAATCTGTGGCCGTTCGATAGTTGTGAATTATCCGTTAGCCGACGGAATCCACCCTGAATACCAAACTGACCAGTACATAAATTAAGGTGAAGAAAGGGGAACTTTGGCCGCTGTCTGCCAGCGGCAACGCTGTATGCGAAAACCTGGGTGCGGTCCTTGGCATCGATGGGGGCTGCATTGGTTCCAGCTGATTGCTGCACAACGCACAACGCCGAGCGGGTTGCTGGTGCGATGGGTGCCCGCTACCGGCTGGTGAATAGCGCCAAATCCGCCGCTTTCCATCGCGCGGCTCTGCAGGCCCAGGCGTGCCCGTTCACGCCTTGCAGCGAATCGCGCGTCGCCGGCCGCGATGGTGGTTCGGTTGGGCGCCAACTAGCGCGCCAGCGCTGCTGCAAACGCCCGCAAGTACGTAGCAACTTTTTTCAACTTTGATGCAGCCAAAGCCGAACACCAGCCCGGGTGCGGCGTCGGTGGCTTGGGACAGTTCTGCGATGCTGGCGATACCGGGAAGATGACGCCTGGCCGCAGCCAGTACCTTCTGGCTGTCGGCAGCGTCGTGCACCTGCACGGCGAGGTGCAGGCCGGCTTCCGAACGCAGCGCGAACAACCAGGCAGACAACGGCCCTCCCAATGCCGCGAGAATCAATGACCTGCGCTGCGCTTATTCCCGCTGCATGCGGCGGACGTGGCGGGCAAGATCACCCTCGCTGATGAAGGCTGCCAATGCGCTCTGCACAACATCGTTGCCGTGCAGATCGGTTGCGTGTTCTGCGGCCACCAGCGCTTCGCGTGCCCAGCCCGGGGCGATGATGCAACCCAGGCGCAGCGATGGAAACATGCTTTTGGAGAACGTGCCGACGTAGAACACGCGGCCCTGGACATCCTGCGTCTTCAATGCATCCAGCGGACGCACGCCATAGCGGAATTCACCGTCATAGTCGTCCTCGATGATCAGCGCGTTGCTGCGCTGCGCATGGTCCAGCAGCGCCCCGCGCTGCGAGGGTGAGAGCGCCACGCCGCACGGCGATTGGTGGGATGGCGTCACACAGACAATGCCTGCATCCGCTGGAATCTGCTCGACGCACAGGCCTTGCGCATACACCGGCACGTGCAGCAGCTCCGCGCCTGCGGCTGCAAAGGCGTTGATGGTGGCGGGATAGCCCGGCCATTCACCGGCAACCTTGCTTGCCCCGCCGTCGACCAGCACCTGCGCCAGCAGCGCGAAGGCCTGCGTCGCTCCCGAGGTCACAATCACCTCATCGGCGCTGCAGGAAATGGCGCGTGCAAACGACACATGCCGGGCAATGGCCTCGCGCAACGCGGTAATCCACCGTTGGGTGAATGCGCCTTGGGCTTTCTTCACGCCGGTTTTCGCAGCGGGCTGTGAGCGTTGCCTCATTCCCAGGCAAGGTTGAAAACCATGGCACGTCCCATCTGGAGTGGCACCCTTTCCTTCGGCCTGTTGAACGTGCCGGTGTCGTTGATGAGTGGCGAGCGCAAGGTGGACATCAGTTTCCGCATGCTCGACTCGCGTGACAAGAAGCCGATCCGCTTCGAACGGGTCAATGCCGAGACCGGTGAAGAGGTGCCGTGGAAGGACATCATCAAGGCCTTCGAGTACGACAAAGGCAGCTATGTGGTGGTCGAGAAGGAGGACATCGCCTCGGCTGCGCCGCAGACCCATGAGTCCATCGATGTCGAGGCCTTCGTTGACCGCGAAGCGATTGGCCTGCGCTTCTATGAGAAGCCCTACGTGCTGGTGCCGGGCAAGAAAGCCGAAAAAGGTTATGTGCTGCTGCGCGAAACGCTGAAGAAGACCGGCAAGGTCGGCGTGGCGCGGGTTGTCATCCGTACCCGCGAATACCTGTGCGCCGTCGCAGCCGAAGACGATGCGCTGGTGCTGTTGATGCTGCGTTACCCGCAGGAACTGGTGGAACCGACCGAGTACAAGCTGCCGGGCGGCAAGGCATCGGACTACCGCATCACCGCTCGGGAGAGCGAGATGGCCGCCAATCTGATTGAATCGATGGCCACGAGTTGGCAGCCGGAAAGCTACGAGGACGAGTTCCGCAAGCGGCTGCAGGCCATCATCCGCAAACGTCTGAAGGCCAAGGGCGCCACCACTCGGATCATCGACGAGCAGGTGCCCGAGCATGAAGACACCACCACCAATGTGGTCGACTTCATGTCGCTGCTGCAGAAGAGCCTGGACGAGAACAAGCGCACCCCTGCACGCAAATCCGCGCCGGCAAAGAAGGCCAAGGTGGCCAAGAAAGCGGCAAAAGCGCCCGCTGGCAAGAGCGCCAAGAGCGCCAAGACCGCGCGCAGGGTGGCGACGCGTTAGCGATGGTCGGCGCGCGGCGGATCGTACCGGTGGGGAATGTCGGCAGACGCATGCGCGGGCATACGTTTCTGTATGTCCTGCCGTGCGTCGGCGAAGACTACGCAAAGCTCGGCATCGCCACCGATCCGATGAGCCGGCTGCAGGCATTTTCGCCGCGCTACTACGCGTTGTTCGATCTTCAGCAGGGCTGGCTGGTGGAGGCCGAAACCGAGCAGGAAGCGCGGGGCTGGGAAACGCACTGGAAGCGCCAGCTGCGTGCGCATGCCGCGCCAGCGCCATTGACGGTTCCGTTGCGTGCCGGTGGCCACACCGAATGGCTGCGGGGCGCGCTGACGGAGCTCGGCAGCCTGCGCGATGCACTTGAGCTGCAGGGGTTCACGGTGCACCCGTCACTGCAGTCGTGGGTGCGCGCGCGGCTTTTGCAACAGCGTGACTTGTTGGCCAGCGCGGAACAGGCCGCAGTGAGAAGTTTTGGTGAACCGGCGCAATGGCCGGCGGCGATTGCCCACCCCGGGCTGCTGCGCCTGCGCGACGGCTTGGATGCCTACCTTGCTCTGCAGCTGCCCATCGAGGACCTGCTTTCCGCCGAACTGTGCACCTGGCATGCACGCAACAGCCTGTTACTGACATTTGCCGGCGACCCTTGGTGAGTCTGTCGGATCAACGCCGCACGCGCTGCGTCGACAGAATCGCCGAGCGGCCGGTGAGCGCGGGTCATGACGAACAGCAAACGATCTGCCTTGCCCACTGCCCAGGGTTGCCGACGCTGCGCTGAATGGAGTGCCGGTTCATCCAGATCAGCTACAAAAAGACGAATCGAGGACCTGCTCCTAACGCTGCTGGTGTGAGCCTGTACGTGCGGCGCTCCCGCCGCATCAGCGAGGCAATGTCGATGTCCACCCAACACGGAACACCGCAGCGCAACGACCACAGCGATCCGAACGCCCAGCAACAGCGCAACGCGCAGCAGCCGGATCAACCCGAGCAGCCAGGGCGCGAGAAGAAGGCCCCTCAGCGCGACAATGAAGAGGAAGAGTGAGCACTGCAAACGCGTGGCCCGTGCGCAGTGTTGATATCCCGGAAGGCGACATCACCGATCCGTCTCCCGTACCGATACAGGATCCACCGCCGCATCAGCCTGCTCCCGGCGCACCTGATTCGCCGCCGGACAAGAAGGCACCCGGCGACGAACCGGGCAGAAAAAAGAAGGCGGCACCGTGAGGTGCCGCCTTCTTCATTCACATCCCGTGCTGGGCGTGGCTGCAGGTCGCGTCAGCGCATCAATGATGCGCGCCTGCCACCATCAGCGCCGAGCTGTCCACGCGCGTTACGCCCTTGATGCCTTTGGCAGCGGCGATGGCACGGTCGGCTTCCACTTTGGAGGCGACGGTGCCGCTCAAGGTCACCACACCGTTGACCGTTTCCACCTTGATTTCCGTGCCCGAAACATCCTTGGTGGTCAGCAGCTCGGCCTTGACCTTGGTGGTGATCCAGGTATCGGTGCCGGGCTGTTCGGATTCATGGCCCTGCATCGCCTGGCCAGCGGCCTGCACGGTGAGCGCAGTGCCTGCGCAGCCAACGGCAATCATGCCTGCGAACAGCAGTTGCTTCATCTTGCGGGTTTCCATGGCGCATCTCCGATCGGAGCAACGATGCTCCATCTGCAGGATGCACGACCGGCGATTAAGTGGATGCCTGCATGCGGTGATGAGCAGGTGCATGAAATGCAAAGGTCGCGTAACGCGCATGCAATGCGCCATGGCCGGGTAGGTACTGATGCAATGTTGCTCTGCGCGGACCGGCGCCGCGCTGCAGGACTCAGGCGATCATCAGATCCCAGGGCAGGCTGGAATCCTTGAACTTGAAGCGATAGCCATCAAAGTCGATCTGCTTGGCGATATTGCCCTGCGCATCGACCATGGTATGGAAGCAGACGTCACTCAGGCCCATGGTTGCCACGCGGCGTCCATCGTTGCTGCCTTTGGGGACGTTCTTGGATTCAGTGGCCAGCAGCGTCACCGCGCGCAGTTGACGGCCAGGACCTTCGAGAAAGAATTGAATGTTGTGCATATGCGTGCTCCGGAATGAGATCCCCCCGGATCAGACTCATCACCTATAGCGGGGAGAGGGAAGAGGGGCAATGGCTGAATGCGCATAACCGCGAATTGGCTCTCAGTGAGTTTGTTAACTCGCATCCATGATGCGCAGCGCATGGCGCCATGCCGCGCGTATTCAACAACTACCAGGGCGCAATCGAGAGGGCGATGACCAGGGCGATGACGGCGATGCCGATCAGGATGATGCTGCGCTGGCTGAATCTTCTGCGCTTCATACACGCTCCGTGCGGTGCAAGGCGATGTTGCTAACCCCTGCTATAGCAGATGCTTTCGCAACGCCAAGCAAACGCCGCACGCCCGCGGTGGTGTGCGGTTAAGCAACGCGTCGTTTTGCGCAGGCTTCCATCACTGCGATGCAGGTGATGACGATGCGTGGAATCGCCGATGCGATGCAGCGCCAGCGTGCTTGCAGCGGGCGCGGCTGCGGCGCGAGTGCCGCAACCGCTGCAGCATCAATCAACAATGGGCAGGGTGATGTAACTGGGGTGCTCGCTGCTGTTCCAGATGCGCTGCGTCGCCTTGCGATAGTCGCCAGGTTGGGCGAAGAAGATGTTGTCCACATACTGCTGCGGATTGCGGTCGTAGAGGGGGAACAAGCTGGACTGCACCTGCACCATCAAGCGGTGACCGGGTTGCAGCGTCTGGTTCACATTGGGCAGGTCGAAGGTATACGACTGCACCGCATCGGGGGTGATCGGCTTGGGCTGGCTGAAGCTGTCGCGGTAACGTCCACGGAAGATGGTGATTGCCAGCGGCAACTGATAGCCGGCCAGCTTCGGGTTGTCGGGATACTGGTCCGGATAGACATCGATCAGCTTGACCACCCAATCGCTGTCGGTGCCGGAGGTGGACGCGCTGAGCTGCACCTGCGGCATGCCGGCGAGCTTCATCGGTTTGTCCAGCACCGGGCCGGTGTAGGTAAGCACGTCGGTGCGGCCGTCGACGAAACGCTGGTCGCGCACCAGCCAGGTGGTCCATACATCGCGGTCGCCCATGTTTACCGGGCGTGGCACGAACGGTACCGGCTTGGCCGGATCGGAAACATATTCGGCGTACTGCGCGCCGCTGCTGCTGCCGGTGAAGCCCAGCTGCGCATCGGCGTTCAAGTACAGGCGGCGTGCCGTGGCGCTGCAGTCGTGCGCACAACTCTGCGGCCAGTTGCGGTAGCTGTCCCAGCGGTTGTTGCCGGCGTCGTACACCCATACCGGTGGCGTGTTGGCTGTTGCTGCTCCGTCCTTGAGGTATTGGTCGAAGAACGGTTTGAGTACATCCCGACGCCACTGCAGCGCGGTATCGCCGTTGAAGTCCAGCGCGCCGAGTGAGCTTCCGTTGTAGTTGGCGCCGCTGTGTCGCCATGGCCCGATCACCAGGAAATTGCGGGTGTTGTCGTGGTCCTTGGGTTCCAGCGCGGCCCAGGCGGTATGCGCGCCGTAGATGTCTTCCTGATCCCACAGGCCTTGTTCCCACATCGTTGGCACGGTGATCTGCGGCAGCTTGGCCAGCAGCTTGTCCAAGGCCTGCTGCTGCCAGAACGCGTCGTAGGCCGGGTGCTCGCTGACCTTGTGCCAGGCCGGTATCTGTTCCAGCCCCTGCGCCTTGGCAAAGGCGCCGACCGAGCCGGCCTGCAGGAAGCTGCTGTAGTCATCGGCGCCGGGCATGGCCATTTTCGCGCCGGCACCGCGTGCAGTCATCTGCCCGCTGAAATAGCCGAGATTCACCTGCCGATAGGCGCCATTCTGGAACCAGTCATCGCCCATCCAGCCATCGATCATCGGGCTTTCCGGCGCGGCCACTTTCAACGCCGGGTGTGGGTCGAGCAGCGCCATCACCACGGTGAAGCCTTCGTACGACGAGCCGAGCATGCCGACCTTGCCATTGGACTCGGGCAGGTGCTTGACCAGCCAGTCGATGCTGTCCCAGGCGTCGGTGCTGTGATCGATCTTGCCGGGGTTGAGCGGCCCGCGTGGCGGCCGCGTCATCACATAGTCGCCTTCGGAACCGTACTTGCCACGCACGTCCTGGAACACGCGGATATAGCCGTCTTCCGCGAACACCGTATCGCCCTGCGCGAGCGCGTCGACCAGGCGCGTGGCGCCCGGCGTGCGGTCCACCCGGCCGGCCGCGTTGTAAGGCGTGCGGGTGAACAGGATCGGCGCGTTGTGCGCGCCCTTGGGGATCATGATGACGGTGTAGAGCTTGACCCCGTCACGCATCGGGATCATCACCTCGCGCTTGATGAAGTCACGCGCCGGTTCGGGTGCGACAAACTTCTTGCCGGTGATGTCCGGCGTCATCGGCGAGACCTGCGCCGTAGCGCTGCTTGCCATGCCGGCAGTGCAGACGACGGCGATGGCTGCTGCCAGGAGCTGGATCCGCATTGCTCGACCTCACGCGTTCGGGGTAAGCGCTGACGCTATGCCTGTGTAGCGGCGGTTACACATGGCAAAGGTCATGGGGTTAATGCAAAAGGCACCCCTCCCCAACCCTCCCCTGCGCTGCGCGCAAGGGAGGGGGCAAAGGCAGCGCCGCGAAGGTCTGAAAGTTTGCGGCGAACAGCCCCCTCCCTTGCGCGCAGCGCAGGGGAGGGTTGGGGAGGGGTGCTCTTAAAGCTCTACGCCTCAACCCCAAACTCACCCAGCAAGCAACTCCACATGCTCGCCAGCGGGCCCGCGCAGACTGCGTCGTGCGCCGACCACCGTCACTTCCCAACCAGCATCGCGTAGCGCGCCATCTGCCACCGCCGGCAAACGCAGCGCAAGACTGTATTGACCCGCATGACGGCGCGGGGCGGCAGCCGGTAGTTCCACTTGATCGATCTCGACCATGCACTGGCCCGGCATCGGCACCACGGCGACCGGGAAGCGGCCCTCCAGTGGCTTGCCATAGGCACGATTGAGCACGGTGATCTTGGTATCGAAAGCCCAGCCTTTCGCACCCAGCAACGCCGACCACGCATGTTGCGAGGCATCGCGATCAGGCGTGGTCATCACGCCGATGAAGGTGTTCGCCACGCTGGCGTCCGTCATCGGCAGATCGAACGGCGGCACCTGCGCCTTGATCTGGGTGAGATACAACAGCTCGCCGCAGGGGCCAAGCACCTGCGCGGCGCGGATGGCATCGCTCAGTTCCAGATTGGCGGCCGCGCCCAGCACCTTGAACGGTGGCTGCAGTCCCGCTGCCAGGGTGTCGATGTCGCCCACCAGCACTTCCAGTGACAGCCAGCCGTGGCGGAACATCGGTTCGGCGACGACCGCAGCGGGGTCCTCGACCACCCGCAACACGGGCTCGCCTGCGCTGTTGGTCAGCCAGGCCAGCGGCGCCCCGGCCAGATCATGCAGATCCAACGCGGCGGCATCGTCGGTGCTGAGCGTGGCTTGCTGCTGCACCTGCAGGTCCAGCTGCGCGACATAGGCATCGCAGACCTGCTGCAGGTCCGGTGCTATCAAGGTGGCGTGGATGATGCCTTGCTTCATGTGCGGCGCTCCGCGGCCAGTTTGCGTTCAAGCCACGGCATCAGGCCGCCGCCGGCGACGATTTCCATCAGCTCGGTGGGGATTTTCTCGCAGCCGAATTCGCGGCCGCTGGTGTGATTGATGATGCGTCCTTCCACCGGGCGTACTTCCAGTTCATCGCCGCGCGATGCTTCCAGATTCGCACACACCAGTGCCGGTACGCCGAGGTTGAGCGCGTTGCGATAGAAGATGCGCGCGAATGACTTGGCGATGATGGCGCCCACGCCAAGTTCGGCCAACGCCTGCACCGCCTGTTCGCGCGAGGAACCAATACCGAAGGACTCGCCGCCGACCACGATGTCGCCGCGCTGCACTTCACTGGCGAACGCCGGGTCCACCGCTTCCAGGCAATGGCTGGCGAGCACGCTCATCGGTTCACGCATATACGGGCCGGGCGCCAGCACATCGGTGTCGATGCGGTCGCCGAAGACAAAGGCCTTGCCACGGACGTTCATGCGCCTTCTCCCAGCAGTTCGCGCGGATCACAGATTTCGCCCTTCACCGCCGCCGCTGCAACACTGTACGGCGAGCCCAGATACACCTGCGCCTCGGCCGAGCCCATGCGGCCCTTGAAGTTGCGCGCGGTGGTGGACATGCACACTTCGCCGCTGCTGAGCATGCCCGCACCCATGCCGGCGCAGGCGCCACAACCGGACGGCAGCAGGATCGCACCGGCTGCGGTCAGCGTGGCCAGGGTGCCTTCGGCAGCGGCCTGTGCGGTCATCGCCACCGAGGCCGGGGCGATCAGCAGACGCGTGCCCTTGGCGATTTTGCGGCCTTTCAACACCTCGGCGGCCATGCGCAGGTCGGTGAGCTTGGCGCCGGTGCAGGCGCCGATATAAGCCTGGTCGATATGCACCTTGCCGTGCTCACCCACCGGCCGGCTGTTGGCCGGGCTGTGCGGCGCGGCCACGTGTGGTGCTATCTGCGCGGCGTCGTAACGGTAGTGATGCAGGTAATTGGCGTCGGCATCGCTGCGCCAATGCGCAAGATCGCCGTGGAAGGGCTTGCCGGCCAGTTCCAGTGCCGCAAGCGTGGTCGCGTCGGGCTCGACGATGCCGGTTTCCGCGCCCAGTTCGGCGGCCATGTTGCACAGGGTCAGACGCTCGTGCATCGGCATCGCCTGCACTGCGCTGCCGCCGTATTCGAACACTTGGCCTTCGTTGCCCATGCCGTACTGGCCGCACAGCATCAGCATCACATCCTTGGCGCTGACGCCGGCGGCGAGTGCGCCGTCCAGCTGCACGCGGGTGGTCTGCGGCACGCGCAGCCAGACTTCGCCGGTGACCAGTGCGCCGGTGATGTCGGTGGCACCCATGCCGACCATGAAGGCACCGAAGGCACCGCCGCTGGGCGAGTGCGAATCGCCGCCCACGCAGAACATGCCCGGCTGCACATGGCCGTGTTCCTGCAGCACCACGTGGCAGATGCCGAGCATGTCGTAATGGGTGACGCCCTGTGCCTGCGCCCACTTGCGGGTGAGCGCGAGGATATCCGCGCTTTCCATGTCCACCGCCGGCACGAAGTGGTCGGAAACAACCACGACCTTGTTCGGGTCCCACACCTTGGCGCCGAGTTTTTCCAGCCGCGAGGCCACCCGGCGTGGGCCGCCGGAGTCGTGCATCATCAACAGGTCGAGCTTGGCGGTGAGGATTTCACCGGCACGCACGGCCTCACGCCCGCAGGCACGGGCGAGAATTTTTTCGGCAAGCGTTGCACGCACAGTCGCACTCAAGCGGACGTCTCCGGGTTGTTGGTTTCGTAGTCCAGGCGCATCTGGTAGCGCAGCTGGTCTGGGCGGTATTGGATTTCCAGCAGATCCTGCAGGTGCTGGTTGGCATCAAAGGAGCGCCGCTCCAGCGTCATCACCGCCTGCCCGGTCGCCATCTGCAGATGCATCGCCGACAGCGCGCCCACGCGCATCGCCGACACGGTCTGCTGCACCTTGCTCACCTCGATGCCGCAGCGGCGGAACAGCTCGATGCGCGAGCCATAGGCCAGATTTTCGGCATTGAAGTCCGGGTGCCGGGTGCGGGTCCAGCTGCCGTAGTAGCCAAACGGATGGCCGTGGCGGCTGCGCACACGCACGCAGCGCACCAGCGGCTCATCGACCGCGCTGCCGAACAGTTCGCGGATGGGCTCGGGTGGCACGATGCATTCCCAGCCAAGCAGCCGCACCTGGGTATTGCCGGCCAGCGTGTCCAGCGTGTGCATCAGCTCGCCAAGCGGCGTCTTCAGCGGCATGGGGATGGTCGAGGTACGCACCTTGCCACCCACCACGCGGGTGCCACGGCCGCGCTGGCGCACCAGCAGGCCGTCATCGGCCAGCAGCTGCAGGGCCTGGCGCACCGTCACCCGCGAGATGCGCAGGCGCCGGGCCAGCTCTTCCTCGCGTGGCAGCTGTTCGCCATCGCCGATCTCGCCGCGCTCGATCAGCCCGCGCAGGAAGCACTGCAGCTGGTGATAGAGCGGGGCGTGCACGTCGCGGCGGAGGATGCCCTCCAGGGATTGGGTGGTGAACGGGTCCACGGCAGCAGGCCTGGCAGCTCGGAATAATCTTAATGATATATCTATATAACTATATTTGACCGATGCCGCAATCGGCTTCATGGGCTACATCCGGCGGCCGGTCTGTGCCATTCTTTGTCCGGACATTGTTGTAGTGGCATGCGTTCCCCGTTCACCCTTTCGCAACAGGTGTGCCGATGAAACGTTTCTACCCGTGGCTGATCTGCATCGTGGCCATGTTGATGCTGGCGATCTCCAATGGCATGACCATGACCGGGATCACGGCCTTCGACCCGTCATTGCTGGATGAATTCGGCTGGAGCCGTGGCCAGCTCAAGTTCCGTGACATGTTCAACCTGCTGCTGGCCGCGCTGATGTCGCCGTTTGTCGGCGCGCTGATCGACCGTATCGGAGTGCGCAGCCTGGCCTTGTTCGGCAGCGTGCTGCTGGCGGTGCTGTATGCGGCCTACTCGCAGGTGCATTCCATCACCCACGTCTATCTGATCCATGTCGGCTTCGCCGCGGTGGTGGTGAGCAGCGGCCTGAGCGTGGCGGTGATCATGGTCTCGCAGTGGTTCCAGACCCGCCGTGGCACGGCGCTGGGCATCGCCCTGGTCGGCAGCAGCCTGGGTGGGATGCTGGTGCCCAAGATCATCATCGCGCTGCTGCCCGAGCATGGCTGGCGCGGCAGCTTCCTGCTGATGGCGGTGATACCGGTGGCGTTGTTCGTGCTGTGCCTGGCGCTGGTGCGCTCGCCCGATGGCAAGGGCCTGCGCCGTTGGGGCGAAGGCCAGGCCAGCAACAATGCCGGCCCGGGCTGCTGCAGCAGCCTGCCGGATCTCAGCTACGGGCAGGCGCTGCGCACCCGTACCTTCTGGGCGCTGGCGGTGGTGGCGGTGACCACGTTCTGGGGAATCATGTCGCTGTCCTCGCACCTGATCCTCAACATGAAGGACCTGGGCTTCAGTGGTGAGCAGGCGGGTAACGGCATGTTCCTGCTGTTCGGCCTGGGCATGGTCGGCAAGTTCCTGTTCGGCTTTCTGGCCGACGTGACCACGTCCAAGAAGGTGTTCGTCTGCAACGTGGCGTTGATGGCGGTCGGCTCGGTGATCATCGCCCTGCAGCACCGTGACCTGCTGTGGACCGGCTTGATCGTGATGGGGCTGGGGTGGGGCGGGCTGTACGCGATCCTGCAGCTGCAGATCGTCGAGGCGTTCGGGCTGAGTGCTGCCGGCAAGATCCTCGGCACGATCTCGCTGATGGATGCCACCTCCGCAGGCCTTGGCATCTGGTTGACCGCGGTGATGTTTGACCACTTCGGCAATTACCACGTTGCGTTCACCGTGATCGCGGTGCTGGTGGCGATTGGCCTGCTGGCCTCGTTCTTCGTGCGCGATGAGCGCCGCCTGGCGTTTGCCGCTGCGGCGGGCGAGGGCGAAGGTACGCAGGCGTCGGCGCAGGATTCCGCCGTGGTGCGCGGACTGGTTTGAGTGCCTGGTCGCAGCAGCACTGCGCTCGTTGTGGGAGCGGCATAAGCCGCGAAGCTGACATTGTTGAAGTTGCTGGTAGTTGTGCAATCTGATGATGTGCCTGCTTCGCGGCTGACGCCGCTCCTACAAATGAAAAGCAGGGGTCACAAGCTGTTTGTAGG